>JBFLWC010000129.1:0-5786 GCA_040758415.1 Bacteroidota bacterium
TATGAGAATGAATATTAATTTCATTTTTACTCCATAATTTTTCTTATTTCATGAGTAATTAAAACTAAGTAAAGCCAAAAGTAAAATGGTATTGTTCATTACTTAATATTGTTTTGAATAAGAACTGCGCTACGTAAAACCAGCAAAATATTTATCAAGAAGAAATTTATTTTGAAAAGTGGGGAAGGGAGAATCAATATTGGCTATATATGTTGTGCAATAAGAAACAAAAAGGGCTATCAATTTTCCCCCTTGTTTTTGTTATGGTTTCAATTGAAATCTACTATTAAGAGATGGATTTGTCAAGTTAAATTTCTTAGGGAAACAGTTTTTATTTGGTTAGAATTGACAATTGCCAGCTGAGGATTTTAACCTAACTCACCATCCGCCAAAAGCGAAAGCGGATTCATTAGTTCGTCAAACCTGCCTGCCGGAAAGAGCGGAATTGGGTTGAATAACTATACTGAATTAGACTAAATTTGTCCCCACTTCAAATTTAGGAGGAGTAATAGTGAGTATTTTCATAGAACTTCAAAAAGTAAAAAGAGGATTTCAATCATCCTTCTGGATTGCAAATGCGATGGAATTGTTCGAACGCTTAGCGTACTACGGACAAGCTACTATCCTTAGTATATTTCTTCGAGACCATTTAAAATTCAGCGAAGTTGAAGCCGGACAATTATCTTCAATTTTTGGAGGGTTGATTTATTTGCTTCCAATTTTTGCCGGAGCTCTTGCTGATAAGTTTGGTTTTAGAAAAGCATTCTCTTTTGCATTTTTAGTTTTAGCAATCGGATACTTTTTAATTGGTTCTACAGGTATGCAATTATTCTCCGGTTTTTATTCTAAGTTCAATCTCTACTGGATGTTGACTGTAATCTTAATCTTTACTGCAATCGGCGGTTCATTCATCAAACCAAGTGTTCTTGGAACAGTAGCGTTAACATCAAGTCCGGAGACTAAATCGCTTGGTTATGCAATTTATTATTGGCTTGTAAACACTGGCGCTGCGCTTGGTCCTCTTTTAGCTTTTTTTGTTCGGGATAGTTTTGGAATTGAATTTGTTTATATCGTTTCTGCAATTAGCTGCATCATGATGTTTCTAACTACAAGATTCTTTTTCAAAGAGCCACCGGCTAAACTTGATGAAACAAAACAAGATTTTAAAACTGTTTTTCTAAATCTGTTTAAGGTTCTTGCCAATTTTAGATTTATCGTCTTCCTGCTAATCTTTGGTTTCTACTGGGTTTTGTTTTGGCAGTTCTTCATCATCATTCCATTTTATATAACGGATTATATTTCCAGTGTTGCACCTATTGAGTTGATTATTTCAATTGGCGCGTGGACAATTATACTATTTCAAATACCTGTAAACAGAATAACAAAAAAAATCTCAACCCGAACAGCCATAATGATAGGGTTTATTCTTGCGATGTTAACCTGGCTTATGTGGAGTATTGTTCTTCCGTTCACACATGAAATTTATATAAATGCTTGGGGTGATTTTAAAGTATCACTCAGTCTTTTAATTATAGCATTCGGGATTTTTATTTTTTCTATAGGGGAACAGATACAAGCGCCCCGTTTTTATGAATACATTGCCGACCTCGCACCAAAAGGACAAGCAGCGCTTTTTCAGGGCTATGCGTTTTTACCCATTGCTATTGCATGGGGTTTTGGCGGAACTTTAGGCGGATGGTTATATAACACTTTTGCAACTAAAGCACAGACACCTAGTTTAGTTTTCTTAGCTTTATTCTTTGTGGGGTTAATTGCATCGTTGTTGATGCTCATTTACAATTGGTGGATAAAGAAAAGTATGTGATAAAATTATTTATCGAACTATTGCGAGTTTTTGAGTTGCTTGGAAAGTTTCGTTCCCTTTCTTTGTTATTATTTTATATAGATAAACTCCATTAGCAACTAAGTCGCCATCTTCATCACGTCCATCCCAATAAATTTTGTTGAAATCAAATTTCAACTCAGCTGATGATAAGTTGAACTCTTTTATCATTCTTCCAGCAAGTGTGTAAATATGAATTCGCATCTCCTCAGGAAGTTGTGTGAGCTTAAAAGTAAAATACGTCTCATTAGAAAATGGATTCGGGTAATTGTAAACGTCTAAGAGCTGAAAATTTTTCTGAACGGAAAATTTTCTTGCTACTCCGGTCGAATCAATTAATTGATCCGTTGCATTCCTGCCAATAACTTTGAAAATGTATGTTCCGTTTTCAAGCACAGGTTTGTAATCCACAACAAACTTTGGGTTCATTAATGAGAATGAATATGTAAGTGCTGTATTGTTCACATAATAAATTCTTTTGTTGTTTAAGAACAGCTGCATTGCTGTTGTATCTTTGATTGGAAGAAGAGATTGATCGTGAAGTTCAATTCTTATGTTAGGATTAGGCGAAACATAATCTCCGTTGATGATGTCGCTGCCGTCAAATGTTAGTCGCAGTGTTGCCGGTTTTGTGTTCGCATAAACATAAATCGGCACAGAATAAAAATTATTGTCTTCATATAACTCTAAAATTTTGTTTTCTGGATCAATACTGATATTAAATTGAATTGGACCGGTAACGCTTGCAGTAGAATAAGGAATGTTGAATATTTTTTTTTGTTCTGGAGCGAGTGAATCAACAATTGCCTCAAATATTTTTTCGCGCGTGTTATCTTTCTTAGCAGCTTCAACCATCACCTTAAAATTTTCTGCTTTTGTTTTGCCCACATTGTAAAGATAAAACGAAAGATCAACAATCTCTCCTTGTTCAACAGTATCTTTAGAAACAGAAACTACTTGATAGTTTGTGCCGAGTTCAGGAACTCCTGCATAATCAACTCCAAGCGATTTTAATGCGGGCAGATCTCCTTGAGCAGAATTAAATTCTGTAATGATTTTTATGAATGGATTTTTTTCTGCATCTATTGAAGAGAGCTCTGCAACTCCATTGTTAATTTGAAAGACAGAAAGTGTATCTTCCTTTCCATTTTTATCAATAGCAATCGGTTTAATTTTTAGCTGCGAGTCAATGGGAACGTCTGTATTCAGTAAAAGTTTTTTCCAAACCGATGCGGGACCTATTTTTGTTGTAGTAAGTTTACCATCAGTGGTTTGTCTTGTAAAAACTTTTTCAATTTGCACAAGCCCATCGTACGGTCCCTTTACTTTTTCTATAACATCTTCAGGCAATGCAGATTTTTTTCCTATCAAAGCCCATGAGCCACGAAACTGTAACGAATCAATTTTTGTGCTGCCAAGTGTTTTGACAGCATTTTTCAATTCTATAGAAATATTATTTGCCGCATCATCAGCAACTGCAAGAACAACAATTTTACCCTGCGGAATGGAGTTAATGTAATCAACTAACTGTTGCATTCTTGGCTGATTGTTGAATAATTCATACCAATCAGAGTATTCTAATTTTAAGGTCTTCTCATCAAATACAACTAAACCCATTCCTGCAAAGAATGAATTTGTGAGCAAGTTTTTTCCATTCTCAGCTATCACAGCATTTGCGCCAGCGTACCATCCTGCAGATGTTACAAAAATTTTTAACGTATCAATTCCAAGTTGAATTTTATTATCAGAATAAACAACGCCTTCAAGTTTCTGTGCAGAAAAAGAATATTGATCGTTGAGAAAAAATGGAGGAGTATTTGAATTAAAAAAAGATTTCACTTTCGAAAATTGAGTATTAGCACCATCAATTTTGTAGCGGATCCAAAAACGTTTGCCGGTCTGAAAATCTTTGAGGGAAATTCTTGTGAACAGCTCTCCGGCTGGTAATCTGACAATCATCGGATTTTGAAAATCATAATTGTCCGACACTTCAACTTGAAGACTCAACTGCGAAGATGTAAAGTCAACCGGGTTCAATATAGTAATATAATTCTCTGCTGAATTTTCAAAATCATTTGAGAATAGATCCCTTAACTCGGATGAAAAAACATTTATCTTAACTTTAACAGTGTTATCGTTTTCATAAATCTCGTCAATCTGATTAAGAATATCTAAGTTGAGTTCAAGTTCGTGTTCGCCGGGATAATTTTTTGTTTTTATCCATAAAGTCAATGTATCGGATAAAAGCGGAAGTGAACGAGTAATATTTTTTTCAAGAATAGCCGTTCCTCCGAATTTCTGAATAAACTTAATGCCGTAATCTTTAGTTTCTACCCTGCCCAGGTTTTGAATTGCAAATCTCACAAGAACAGAATCGTTTGATTCACCGAAGTAACTTTCTTTTGTAAGAAAACTATTTTCATCAATAAAAAGATTTGACTTAAACGGCATTTTCATTTTCACTATCGGGTCGCCCAGCAATGTGCCTGTAAGCGCAAAAAGTTTATTTGTTGATGTGCCGCCGTAATTTCCAATCAAACCGATCTTTGTTTTTAATAAAATTTCTCCGAATGAAAGTGTCGGTTCATTAGCAAGTATTTCAAAAAATTTCGAAGGTACAACTAATGCAGTGGAAAGAAACCCTAAAGAGGAATTACCGATGTAACCGATTGCCTGTCCATCATTTTTTAAAATGAATCTTTCACCAAAACTAACAATATCCGGTTCTGCAAATTTATTGGTAGAACATCCGAAATCTAAAATTAACGGATTGCGATTTACCTTGTTCTTCAACTGAGTAATTTCATTTATGCCGTTATCCCAGGTAGCCGTTCCGCTATGCCCTAAATAGGGAATTACAATTGCACCTTCACCAATTGCAGCATTAAATTGCTGCTGAGTATAAGGGCCAAAATCAGTTTGAGGAGTTATCGTTTTATAAAAATGTGTAACCTTTCCACCGGCGGGCGCTGGCTTTACATACTTATTAATTACTGTATCGTTTACATTCTTGAGAACTTTCAACTGTTCTTCGGTACCTCTGCCTCCAGAAAAAAAGAGATACTTCTTATTCCAGTCATTGAAAAAATTTTCATAATTATTTTTCACTTTATCGTTATAAAGTACAAGCTCATCAACAGTATTGATTGGTAGTCTTCCTACCATCATTTGCGGAAGAACAGAATCATTATTAAACACTGCAAACCAATTATCGCTTACAGGGAATCCGAAAGAGGGAACAAAATTTCCACCGCCAATTACACCGGCGTTTTTGTATCTAAATTTTTTGTAATCGTAATTAGCATCGCCAATAAGAACAACATAATTTGGTTTTGGAGTTTGCCACAGTTTGTATGCGTTATTTAAGAATGATCTTATTGCTTCGGGATAAGGATAGCCAAAGGTGAATTCATCAAAAATATCTTTGATGTTTACAACTGTTGCTGCAACGTTATACATCTTAGAAATGTTAGCCGTGTACTGCTGCACAGCGCTTAAAAAATTATCATGTGTTATTGCAATATACCCGGCGCTGCGGTTGTTATCCCTTAGGTTGGAAAATTTTTTCTCATATAAAAACTTTGGCGCACTAATTTTTGTTCCTGGAATTAAAAAATACTGATCGTTTCCACCGATTGTATCGGTAAAAACCAGGTTGGTACCGGCAAGTTGAAATGATTCGATTTTCTTAAAAGCCGGTTTGATCTTATATAAAACAACATTTGCTGTAGAAACATTCTTCACTCTTACTGCTCTAACTTTTCTGTCAAGTGTATCATCAATTTTAAAAATGAGCGAATCATTTTGAGCGGTCAATTGCTTTGGGTATTCAATCTCGTACCAATCAAGCGCAAGAAAATTTGGATTGGTTCCATTATCTGCATTTGTAACCGATAGTTGATTTGCGCCTTCTTTTAAGGAATTAGAATTTACTATTCCCTTT
>JBFLWC010000130.1:0-2366 GCA_040758415.1 Bacteroidota bacterium
CATTGAACAGCAAAGAAATAAGAGCACTTTTTAAAATAGATTATGAACAACTGCACCGCCACACTGCGGCGGAACGGTTACAAAACAATAAAAAACGTCTCGAATTTTTTCTTCTTCTATCCGGAGTAGTTTTTACTTCACTTCTTGTATTCAGCAATTTTTCCGGTCTTGGCAAAGTAGATAATTTTCTTATCTCTCCACTTTTGTTATGGGCTGCATTAAGGTTCGGTCTTTTTGGAACATCTCTGTCAACTTTCATCATCACCATTATTGCAATCTGGTATTCAAAAGAAGGATACGGAGAATTTTACTCTACTAAAGCAACTCTTGCAGAAAACCTTCTCTCTTTACAGGCATATTTGATTACTGTTTCTTTAAGCATCAATACCTTAGCAATCATTATTGCGCGTCAACGAAAAACCGAATATGATTTGAAAATTGAAAAGGACTATTTAGATATACTGATGAATCAAACTCCAGACACAATTTATTTCAAAGACGTTGACTCAAGATTTACAAGAATAAATAAACCGCAGATGGAAGCTCTCGGTTTAACCAATCACAGTGAAGCAATTGGCAAAACCGACTTTGATTTTTTCCACCCCGAGCTTGCCGATCAATTTTTTACTGACGAACAAAAAATTATTAAAAGCGGCGAACCTATTATCGGAAAAATTGAATCTGTAACGGACAACGAAAAAAGAACACACTGGTTCTCTACAACAAAATTACCGATGAAAGACCCCAACGGTAAAATAATAGGAATAGTTGGTGTTTCCAGAGATATAACAGCCATCAAAAAAATTGAAGAAGAGCTTAGAGAACTAAACTCAAGCAAAGACCGGCTCTTCTCAATTATTGCACACGACCTTAAGAGCCCTTTTATGGGCTTGATCGGGTATTCGGACCTAATTCTTGAACAGTTTGATGAACTCGATAAAGATCAATTAAGAAAATGGATTTCCGATATTCACAAGTCTATTCATAGCATCTTCAAATTGATTGAAAATTTGCTTAGCTGGTCGCGCCTCCAGACAGACAAATTTGAATATAACCCTGGGAAAGTTAATCTGTTTGAGTGTGCTGCTTATGGAATGAACCTTGTAATTGCAAATGCAAAAAACAAAGAGATAGAGATAATAAACCACATTCAAAGCGATCTGTTTGTTTTAGCTGATGAGAATATGCTCAACTCTATTATTGGAAATCTTTTGTCAAACGGAATTAAATTTTCTCACAGAGGCGGGAAGATATTGATTAACAGCGCTGTGGTTGATCATATTGTTGAAGTTTCTGTTGAAGACTACGGCATCGGCATCAGTCCAAAAGATCAAAGTAAAATATTCAGCTTAGAAGTAAGCCATACAACCAGAGGAACTGAAGACGAAAAAGGAACAGGACTTGGTCTTGTTCTATGCAAAGAAATGATAGAGCGCCACGGTGGAAAAATCCGTGTGGAAAGTAAGCAAGGAAAAGGAACAAAATTTATTTTCACATTGCCTGTTGCTGGAAAAGCAAGTCATTTGTCAATCGTCAATGGTCATTCAGAAAATAATGACCAATGACCAATGGCTATTTTTCTCTTCAACTCTGGAAAAAAAGAAACGATAATTAATATGGATGAAATATGCTCAATTCAAACATTTGCACAGTAGCTGTTAATTAAGATAATTTTGCAGCGCTTTAATCCGAAGCGGAGAGAGAAAATTGCTAAAATTCTTGGTTATAGAAGATGACGCATCAATAAGGGAATTGTTAAAGCGGCTTCTCAAAAAAAAATTTGAGTGCGCCGTATTTGAAGCAGAGAACGGACAAGCAGGTTTACAAGTTTTAGAACAAACTGTACCAAACTTTGTGCTTTTAGATATTACTATGCCGGTAATGGATGGTATCGAAACTTTGGAAAAGATTCGCGCTAACCACAAGTTCAAAAAAATTCCGGTGATGGTTCTTACAGCAATGAGCGATAAAAAAGTTGTGGGTAATCTTGCAAAATTAGGAATCTCGGATTATTTACTTAAGCCGATAGATACCGAAATTACTTATGAAAGAATAAAGAAGTTTATAATGAAGTTTGACGATACCCCTAAAAATGGAATTGATGAAAAAAAAGAGCGCGTTCATAATGAGAAGAGCCCTTCTCAGATATTAATAGTTGATAAAAACACGAACTTCAAAGAATTCTTCAGTTCTTTATTAAGCGGTAAGTTTGTTGTGCATTATGCCAGCAGCGGAATGAAAGGATTAGAAATTTTTAGTGCGCATCGCCCGGAATTTATTTTGGTAAGCGATGAACTCGGGCTGCTCGATAAAAAAATTCTTACACAAAAAATCCGCGAGTTCGCGTCAACAAATGAGGTTTCAAT
>JBFLWC010000131.1:0-3936 GCA_040758415.1 Bacteroidota bacterium
GTTCCGGTTTACCTAATCAATCAAAGGAGGATTGTTTAATTATTTCAAATTCTGACACAAATCTAACGCTTCGAGGATTTAACCGCAAAAACCTCTGCGTGTCTTTCTTCATTGTCGGTGTGTTCTGTGTCTGCGTCAGAACAAAAATTGGGTTGCAGATTAAAAATTAATTCTCAATTTTACATCTTGCCTGTCGGCAGACAGGTTCGCAATTCTCAATTATTCAAAAAACTATGCCGGATAAAATTCAAAAGACAGATAATGAGTGGAAAGAAAAATTATCTTCCGAACAATATTATGTTCTGCGGAAGAAAGGTACAGAGAAACCTTATACCGGGGAGTATTGGAATTTTTTTGAGAACGGAAATTATAAATGTGCAGCGTGCGGCGCTGAACTTTTTAGCTCGGATACCAAATTTGACTCCGGCTGCGGATGGCCAAGTTTTTCTGATGTTGTAAACAAAAGAAATATTGTCACAAAAGACGATTTTAGTTTCGGTATGCACCGTATCGAAGTGATGTGTGCCAATTGTGGAGGGCACCTTGGTCATCTTTTTGATGACGGACCTCAACCTACCCGTCTGCGCTATTGCATCAACTCTGCATCGCTAAAATTTGAGAAGAAGGAAAAATGAACAAGAAATTTTGTATTGTTGAAACTGTATAACGAAAGCAAGTTGTTAAAAAATTGTGAGAAAGTATGGAGAGCATTGACTTCTGTTGTTTGTTTGATTTTTGTTGAGCAAAATTTTGCTCAAGAGAAAGATCAAAACCTTACCGTATTAATTGCTGTTAAATATTTCTTTATGAAATTATCTGGAGGCAAGGAACCCACCGATGATAGCTGTAATTGGTTTAAGTCTTTTCCCCACTGGGTCGGCTTCTACACAAAAACCCTCTAATGTCAAGGCTCCCAACAGATATAACGAATCTTTCGGACCAAACATTACAAGTGCAGGCAAAGTCTCGTTTGGTTCACTTAAAGTGAACAAGGCGGAACCTAAAAGTCTGCGGTCTCTACGTCCATCAGCAAGAATTATTTCTCTTGTTTGTAGAGGTGTAATACCGATTGTTTGTAATCTATCTTCAGGTACAAATATAATCTGAAAAAACTCTCATAACTCACTCTCTATTATATGAAGAATATGGAAGCAAAATTATTCATTTGTTTGATGGTCATATTATTGCGAGGAATATGAATGTTGCATTTCGTCCTTAGGAAAGAACAGTCCGTCGAATGTGGATTGTCATTTACAGTTTAGCGGATTAGCATTATCTTTCTAATCAATTATCAAAAGAAGAAGGAAGTGTTTGATTATGAAGCTAACACAATTAGACAAAGCATCAATAATTGCAATCCGCGATTGCATGGGAACGCAGCCAAATGAAACTGTTCTTGTTATAACTGACGAGTTCAAAAAGAAAATCGGGTACTCTCTTTATCGAAATGCACTTCAGCTTGGACACGAAGCTTTATTTGTTGAAATGAAATCGCGTGAAATGCACGGAGAAGAACCACCGCAGCAAATTGCAGAATTGATGAAAATGTTTGATGTTGTTTTATGCCCAACTGAAAAATCTCTTACGCATACAAGTGCAAGAAGGAATGCTTCGGCTTTAGGAGTTCGTGTTGCTACATTCCCTGGGATTACAGAAGAGATAATGATTCGCGGTTTGAATGCAGATTACAAAAAAATTGCCGCATTGACAATCAAGCTAAAAGAGATTCTTGATAAAACAAATATTGTTCGTGTTACTGCGCCCGGCGGAACAGATATTACTATGGATATCACCGGAAGAGATGCACTGCCAAGCAAAGGTCTGTTTCATAAAAAAGGTGAAAGCGGAAACCTTCCCACAGGTGAAGCATACATTGCACCCCTCGAGGGAAAATCAAACGGAGTTTTTGTTGTTGATGGTTCGATGGCAGGTATTGGTGTGATGAAAGGAAAAGGAATTCGTATTGAAGTGAAAAACGGATTAGCTGTAAATGTTTCCGGCGGAGTTCAAGCAAGCAAACTCAATTCAATTCTGGATAAATACGGCGAGCCGGCAAGAAATATTGCAGAGTTTGGAATCGGCACAAACAACAAAGCAAAACTCAGCGGTAATTTGCTAGAAGATGAAAAAGTGATGGGTACAATTCATATTGCGCTGGGAGACAATAAATCAATGGGTGGAAATGTTGCAATTCCAATCCATCTCGATGGCGTTGTGAAAAAGCCGACACTCTTTCTTGACGGAAAAATGATTATGAAAAATGGAAGATTTCATCCCGGAGGCCAATTCATTTTTCTTCCGCCAAGAAGATGAAAATGGAGGTGATAAACTTCCTGCCCGGCATCGGGACCGCAATTTAAGACTAATCTAAAGCCGGTCTCACTTATTTTTAAATCTTTCGCAATTTTATTAGCTGCTTCGAACAAAGAACCGAGAAGAGCAGTGTGCTTATCCGGATTGATGTCTCTTATAGTTTCAATCTCGGTAATTTTTGGAATTATGAGAATATGAACCGGCGCTTGCGGATTGATATCCTTGAAGGCAAGAACTATATCATTTTCAAAAACAATCTCAGCCGGAATTTCTTTTCGGATAATTTTAGAAAAAATTGTCTCTTCCATAGCTATTCCTTTTCTATTCCGTACTTTTTTAATTTGTTGTAGAGATGACTGCGCTGGATGCCAAGTATATCGGCTGTCTTACTAATGTTCCAGCCATTTGCTTTGAGTTGTTTAATGATGAATGCTTTTTCACTCTTCTCTTTGAATTCTTGAAAGCTGTTAGAAATGTTGAGAAGGTCATCGTTGTTTGGGACAGAACTTTGAGTGAACATGGAAACATCTTTTTCATTTATCTCTTTTTTTGAGGACATTATAACAATTCGTTCAACAACATTTCGAAGCTCGCGCACGTTACCTTTCCATATAAGAGATTGAAGAGCTTTCAAAGCAGAATCGGAAAAAACTTTTTGAGGGAATTTATTTTTCTCGCAGATGATTTTTGAAAAATATTCTACCAGCAAAGGGATGTCATCCTTTCGTTCTCGCAGTGGAGGAATGTGAATAGGGATAACATTTAAGCGGTGAAAAAGATCTTCGCGGAAATTTCCTTTCTTGATCTCTTCCTGTAAATCTTTGTTTGTTGCGGAAATAATCCGAACATCTACTTCAATTTTGGCATTACCGCCAACGCGTTCTATTTTTCCCTCTTCAATTGCACGGAGGACTTTTGCTTGAGCTTGAAGACTCATATCGCCAACTTCATCCAGAAAAATATTTCCGCCGTCTGCTTGTTCAAATTTTCCGATGCGTTGTTTTACCGCTCCGGTGAATGAACCTTTCTCGTGTCCGAACAATTCCGATTCAATCAACTCGTGAGGAATTGCTGCACAGTTTACTTCAACAAGCTCTTTATCGGCACGGGTGCTTTGACGATGAAGCGCTTGTGCAATCAGTTCCTTGCCCGTTCCGTTCTCGCCGGTTATCAGTACGCGAGCGTCTGTTTTTGCTACGCGAGAAATTATTTCATGAATTGTATTAATAACCGAACTATTGCCTATAATTTTTTCGGAAGTTGGAAGTTCTTTTCTTAGTTTTTTATTCTCTTTTATTAAACTCGATTGTTCAACGGCATTTCGAACACTTATTAATAGTTTGTCTCGGTCAATTGGTTTTTCCAGAAAATCGAATGCACCAAGTTTGGTAGATTTGACTGCATTCTCGAGACTGGCATGTGCAGAGATCATTATTACTTTCATATCAATCTCTTTTTCCCGCAGCCAATTCAAAATTTCAAAACCATTTTTGCCGGGCATTTGAATATCGAGCAAAAGTGCATCGTAGTTTCCATATTCAATCTTTTGTAAACCTTTGTAGGAATCGGTTGTGTAGTCAACAAAATAATCCTCGTATTCAAGAATCATCTTGATGCTTTCGC
>JBFLWC010000132.1:0-4843 GCA_040758415.1 Bacteroidota bacterium
GTGGCCGTAAGCTGAAGTTTTTTGGTAAATGGGTCTTCGAAGTTTAAGCCGTTCAATAATTCCGCGCGGTGTAAGCTCCACTTCTTTTTTTATCATGCTGGCAATTTTTTTATCGGAAATTTTTCCCGTGCCTTTTGTATCAACAAAAATTGAAACCGGATTTGCAACGCCAATTGCATAAGCAACTTGAACGAGACATTCCTTTGCCAGTCCAGCAGCTACTACATTTTTTGCGATGTGCCGCGCAGCGTAGGTTGCACTGCGGTCAACTTTAGATGGATCTTTACCGGAGAACGCGCCTCCGCCGTGAGGTGCCCAACCGCCGTAAGAATCTACAATAATTTTCCTCCCGGTCAATCCGCTGTCTCCGTGCGGTCCGCCTATTTCAAATCTTCCGGTTGGGTTGACAAAAAATTTTGTTTTGTTGTCTAAATATTTTTCCGGAATAACTTTTTTAACAATGTGTTCAATCACATCGGCTTTAATTTTTTGCTGACTTACATCGCCATCGTGCTGGGTTGAAACAACAATCGCATCAACACGTAAAGGTTTATGATCGTCGTCGTATTCAATGGTTACCTGAGATTTAGCATCTGGCCTTAGATATGGCATCAACCGTGGATTTTTTTTACGAACATCTGCAAGACGCTTTACAAGTTTATGTGCGTAAACTATTGGCATTGGCATATATTCCGGAGTTTGATCGCACGCATAACCGAACATAATTCCCTGATCGCCCGCGCCTCCTTTATCAACGCCCATAGCAATATCCGGCGACTGAGCATGAATTGAATTCAACACACCGCACGATTCGGAGTCAAATTTATATTCGGCTCTTGTGTAACCAATGTTCTTTATTGTAGTGCGAACAACTTTTTCAACATCTACATAAGCACTTGTTGTAACTTCACCTCCAACTACAACAAGTCCTGTTGTTACAAATGCTTCGCACGCAACACGCGCATCGGGGTCTTTTGAAAAAATTGCATCCAAAACTCCGTCTGAAATTGCATCGCAGATTTTATCCGGATGCCCTTCCGAGACGGACTCTGATGTGAACAAGTATGACATCTATTCCTCTGTTTTGTTTTAGTTAAATTCTATTTCGGAAGAATCGCCTGTATTTAATTTTTTATAATTGCTTTTCACAATTGCATTACTGCCAATAATCGAATCTTCTAGAATTACCCTTTCGATCTTCGCGCCGGAACTGACAATCGAGTTTCGAATAATTGAATCGTACACACGGCAGTCATCTGATATTGTTGTAAACGGACCGATAACAGAATTTTTTACAATTGCGCTTTCTGAAATAAATACCGGATCATTTATCACAACATTTTCGACCCTTCTGTTTGTTCCGCTTTGGGTTAATAAAAATTTGTTTGTCGAAAGTAGCGTTTCCGGTTTGCCGCAATCGTACCAGCCGTCAACTTGAAATGTTGTTATTGTTTCCCCCTTCTCAATCATAATTTGAAGCGCATCGGTCAATTGGTACTCGCCGCCTGTTTTAATATCTTTTTCAAAAAGTTCGTTTAAGGATTCTACCAACAATTTTGAATTAGTTATATAATACAATCCTACAAGCGCAAGTTTTGAAATCGGCTCTTTCGGTTTTTCGATGAGTTTAACAATCCTCCCATTTTCACAAACTGCAACACCAAAACGCGAAGGATTGTCAACTGTCTTAACACCAAGTGAACTTGTCTTTCTCAAGAAAACGGATTTAAGCTCAACATCAAAAATTGTATCGCCCAGAATTATAAAAATTTCATCTCCGTCAAAAGTAGGTGCCGCAGTTTGAATTGCGTGCCCTAAACCAAGTGCTTCTTCCTGACTTACGAAAGCGGCATCAAGAGATGGGAATTCTCTCTGAACATACTCAACAATTTTTTCGCCGAGATAACCGGTAACAAAAGTTGCTTTAGTAATATTCTCATCGAGCAATTTTTCGATGATGTGTCCAAGCATCGGTTTGCCGCCAACGTTAAGTAAAACTTTTGGAAGTGAATATGTGTGTGGTTTTAATCTTGTTCCAAACCCGGCTGCAGGAATTACCGCCCTCAATTATTATCCTATAAAATTATTATCCGATGCGAATTTAATTAATAGGCAAACGTTTAACAAATTTCAAATAAAAGAAAGAAGGAAAGATGGGAATAGTCATTAGTCAATGGTCATTGGTCATTTGTATTTCATTCTCGGTCACTCAGGCACTTAGACACTTTATTCTGCTCTTGAATAGCAAACCAAATTTTTATATTGTTGCAGTGTATTTGAACTAATCGAAAGCAATTTCAGTTTAGAAATAAAAGGAGTTATAAAAATGTTACAGGTTCAAGACGTAGATCTTACGCCTAATCCGCAAGCGCTTAAGTTTATACTTAACGAAAAACTTTTGAATAGAGAAACACGCAACTATAAAAGAAAAGAAGAAGCTCAAAACGATCCGCTTGCAAAAGGCATCTTTGAAATTCCCGGTGTTGTATCCGTTTTTTATATGGATAAGTTCATCACTATTGAGAAAGAGGCAAAAGCTTCGTGGGGACAAATCCAACGTCCGTTCGTAGAGTTCATCAAAAATTTTGATAAGTCCTTAATACCCCCTGAAAATTTAACATCACAGGTAATTACAGAAGAAGAAACCGCACTTCTAAAAAGGGTAAATGAAATTTTAGACCAGCGCGTTCGTCCTGCTCTTGCAGGCGATGGCGGCGGTCTTGAAGTTACCGGTATGGAAGGATATACTCTGAAGATCCGCTATCAAGGCGCTTGTGGAAGCTGCCCTAGTTCTATTCGAGGAACTTTGGTTGCAATCGAAAATTTGTTGAGACGGGAAGTTAATCCTTCTATTGAAGTTGTTTCTGATTATTAAAAAACTTCGTCTATACAAAACAAAAAAACCGGTTTATGCCGGTTTTTTTGTAACAACATTTCTTTATTTAAGCGTTGTTACTTTGCTAATATCGTCAAGTTTTACAAACTTCTCCTGAAATCTATAACTGCCGTTGGGGTTCTTCACTGTTTTGATAAACTTAACATTAACATTAGTTGACTTGACTTTTCCTTTTGCTTTATCTCCAAAAGATTGCTGCTTTGCCATTTTATCCTTCCTTCTATTTTGGCTGCAAATCTATTAAAAATTCTCTTAACTGCAAAAAAGTAGATTATCTTCCTCTTTAATTTATTTAACAGAGATAAGGATGAAATTTTCATCCTATTTTTGCTAAAATTAAATCGGCTAAAATTCTTCCGCTCTCTTTCAATTCATAATCAAGTTCTTTAGCAGCAGGCGCAGTAACTTCTTTTTTTTCTTCAATCTTTATTCCCAAATATTTTGCCCGTTCTTCTTCTCTCTTTTTTCGTTTCATCTCAGCATCATCTCTTTCTGTTTTACGGATAGTTTCATTCAAAGAAGTTGTTCTCTTCTCTCGATTCTTATTAAATTCTTCAACGTCTTGCAGCAAGTATTGATACTCAGGATCCTTTTTCATTCTCTCTTCATATTTTTTTTGGAGGAGTGGAAATGTTTTCGATAGATCGCTAAACTTTTTGAATTGAGCAGGTTGGATTTGATCCCAGGGCAGAGAGCTTGGGTTACTATTCTCTCCAAATTCTTTTGCGTTGTATGGAGACGGAAAACTTAAATCCGGTTTAACGCCAAGATTTTGCGTACTGCTGCCCGTGATGCGATAAAATTTTGCAATCGTTAGTTTCAGCTGTCCTAACTTTTTATTTGCGGTTGGAACAGCGCGGTTCAAATCAATCATATTCTGAACAGTGCCTTTGCCGAAAGAATTAGAACCGAGAATAAGTCCGCGCCCATAATCTTGAATGGCGGCAGCAAAAATTTCCGATGCTGAAGCACTGAAACGATTAATAATCACAGCCATCGGACCATTATAAACAATCGCAGTATCGGGATCTTGATCAACCTCTATCAGATTATTAGAATTCTTTACCTGAACAACCGGCCCATCTTTAATAAACAATCCGGTTAATTGAATTGCTTCTTGAAGCGAGCCACCGCCGTTATTTCTGAGGTCAATAATAATTCCATCAACTTTTTGCTCTTTGAATTTACTCAGAATATTTTTCACGTCGCGCGTTGTGCTTCTATAATTTGGATTACCAAGCCGCTGCGCTTCAAAGTCTGTATAGAATGATGGAAGTTTTATAACGCCGAGTTTGAAGTTCGTTCCATCCTTTTCGATGTTGAGTATCTCATCCTTTGCAGCCTGTTCTTCCAATTTAACTTCGTCGCGCACAATTTTAATTTCTGTTGGCGGTACCGAGGGCAAGTCCTTTGCACGAAGAATTTGCAAGCGCACTACAGTTCCCTTCTTCCCGCGAATCAGTTGAATCACATCGTCAAGCCGCCATCCAATAACATCAACCATCTCACCCTCATCGCCTTGAGCAACTCCAATAATTTTATCTTCCTCGTGGAGCAATCCACTTTTATTTGCCGGACCGCCTGGAATAACACCGGCAACAATAGTGTAATCGTTATCCTGGCGCAACGTTGCACCAATACCCTCTAAAGAAAGTTTCATGCTGATGTTGAAATTTTCTGAGGCTGCCGGCGAAAAATAATCCGTATGAGGATCATAAATTTGTGTGAATGCATTCATAAATAATGTAAAGACATCTTCAGCTTCGTACTGTAAAATTATTTTGTGATAATTGTGATATCGCTTTAATAAAAGATCGGCTGTGTTTTTCCAATCTTTTCCGGAAAGGATTAAATTAAGTGCGTCATTTTTCAAACGTAGACGCCACAATTCATTAAGTTCTTCTTTTGTTGCTGCCCAATCTGCTTTTTCTCTATCCGGCGTAAAAG
>JBFLWC010000133.1:0-4056 GCA_040758415.1 Bacteroidota bacterium
GCGAGTTGATGTAAAGATTAATATCTTTTTCCGGGTCTTCGGCTTCAAGAAAAAGAAGCTGCGCAATAATTAAACTCGCAATATGATCGTCAACCGCAGTTCCAAGGAAAATAATTCGTTCCCGTAAGAGTCTTGAAAAAATATCCATACCGCGTTCACCGCGTCCGGTTTGTTCAATTACATAAGGAACAAGTTGGTTATAAATTTCTCCGTAAGGAGTTCTTTGGACAAATTTCTTTGTTAATTGTTTTTGTGTAAGAATATTATTCTTCATTTAATTTTCCTTTTTTCTCTTTAATTTTTTCTTCGGCATCAACTTCTTTTATCTTCGAGTTGTCCTTTAAAAATTTAATAACTTTTTCTTCCAGCAGCATTTCGATGCGGTTTGTGTCTTTATAAAACTTAACAAGTTTTACAACCGAGATTCCGGTTTTTTCCGATTCTTGTTTAGCCAGCTCTTCTAATTCTGCGTCTTCAACTTTTATATTCTCTGTTTCGGCAATATTTTCTAAAATGATTTGCCATTTAGAATTCCACTCAGCTCTTGGTTTGTAATATTCAGTAACAGCATTCTCATCAAAGTCGTACCTCTTGTAACGTTTGGCTTTTTCTTTTTCCATCTCTACCATCCTTTTATGGACAGAATTAACATATCCGGGTGGTGGAGTGAAATCGTTGTTCTTTACAACTTCGCCGAGTATCTTGTTCGTCAAGATTTCATCAGATTGTTTTACGTAGTAGTCTTCAATATTTTTTCTGAGGAATGAATTTAGTTCTTCAGTTGTAGAAGCTTTGCCGCCCGAAATTTTTTTTACGATTTCTTCGGTTAGTTCAGGTTTGATAATCTTCTCAACTTTCGTTATCTCTGCTTTGTAGTTGAATTCTTCTTTGTGAAGTTCTTCTCCGTGAAAATGTTCATCAATAAAAATAAAGTTGAATGAATCGCCAGTTTTTTTCCCTTGAGCATTGTCTTTTATCTGTGAATTTACTTTTTCATCACTCAGATCAATAACAATATTTTCGCTTCTGTGCCCGAGTATTGCTAATCCTTCCTTATCTATTCTTTGCAGGTTAGCAGTAATTCTGTAGTTTTTATTTTCAATTGCAGTTTCAACGACTTCAAATTTTTGGTACGGCTTCAGAAGCGAATCAATCTCGTGTTCAACTTCTTCATCTTTGACGTTGAAGATCAGTTTTTCAACCTCGATTCCTTTATAATTTTTCAGCTCGAGTTTCGGTTTTACTTCATATTTAATTTTGAATGTCAGTTTTGTACCCGGGACAAAATCAATATCAACCATTTGCGGTGTGCTAATCGGCTTTAAGTTTTCTTGGTCAACAACATTCCAGAATTTTTTGTTTGCAATATTTTCACTCGCTTTGAATTCGATTGCTTCGCCGTAGAGTTTTTTAATCATTCCAATAGGAGCTTTACCTTTTCTAAACCCGTTTATTGTGATATTCTTGCTCTCCTCTTTGTATGCTTCATTTATTTCGGGAAGAATTTCATCGTAGTTAAGATTTACTTCAACTTCCTGTTGAGAGTTTGGCAGCTGATTGATTTTGATATCCAAAAATGCCTCGTTAATATTTTTCGGAATTAGTTAATTTTATTAGTGTATACAAATGTGCGAGAGGGGGGACTCGAACCCCCACACCTTTTGGGCACTAGATCCTAAGTCTAGCGCGTCTGCCAATTCCGCCACTCTCGCAAAGTGTGCGCAAAATTAGTTAAATGATAAGAAATTTCAAAAAAGACGAATCCCGTTAATTCATAAAAGAAAAAAGAGAATTTGTTATATTGAAAACAAAAATTCAACGCGCTTTTGTATGGAAAATCTTATCGGTGCAATAATTGATAATTATAGAATTGTTTCTGTTCTTGGCAAAGGAGGAATGGGAATTGTTTACAAAGCTTATGATACTAAACTTGACCGCTACGTTGCAATAAAATTTTTGAACTCACAGGTTCACGATAAAGAAAGGTTTATTGAAAGGTTTAAGCGAGAGGCAAAAAACCAAGCCAAACTTTCTCATCCTAACATTGTTGCGGTTTATGGATTTATCGAATACTCCAACTTGCTTGGTATTGTGATGGAGTATGTAGAAGGTGAAAGTCTGGAGAAAGTTATCGAACGTCAGGGAAGATTTAATTTGTACGATGTTATTTATATCATCAAACAGTTACTTCTCGGAATCGGTTATGCTCACACAAAAGGATTTGTTCATAGAGACATCAAACCCTCAAACATCATCTTAAATAAAGAGGGTGTTACTAAGGTAATGGATTTCGGAATTTCTAAATCTTTGTTCGATAACGATATGACTAAGACCGGTTCAAAGATAGGAACAGTTTATTACATGAGTCCGGAACAAGTGCGCGGCGAAGAAACAACAAATCGAAGTGATATCTATTCTATTGGTTGCACTGCCTATGAAATGATTGTTGGTCAACCGCCTTTTGAATCGCAAAGCGAATATGAAGTGATGGATAGTCATCTTAAAAAAACAGCTTCCCGCGTTTCTGAAAAGATGACAGGAATTCCAGAACAGGTGGATAAAATTATTTTCAAAGCGCTTGAAAAAAACCCGCTTAACCGCTACACAACCTGTGAAGAAATGTTCAACGATGTTCAGGAGCTTGATAAGCATGTTGCTAAGATGTACACAAGCTATTTCAAACGAAGCCAGCCGAGAACAAAAAAGTATAAAGTGTTTGCCGTTTCGGCTTTTACTGCATTTACCTTTTTGCTTGTGGGGCTCTCATATTTTGTTTATCATCAGGTAAATCAATTAATTACATCAAACGAACTCGACAAATTTAAGAAATATAGCATACAGCAGTTGTTTGCATCGGATGAAAGCAAACAAAAGTTTAACGAAATTACAAAAGTAGAAAGCGGGGTTCTACATAATCTAAATTCCATTTTTATAGCTAATGAAAAGTTTGCCGCTGCTGTGGGTGATTCCGGAACTATACTGAAAACAATTGACGGTGGGAAGACCTGGAATAAAAAGAATTTAACACGCACAATATCTTTGAGCGACGTTTACTTATTTCCAAATGGAAACGCGTTGATAATAGGAGATTCTTCCTCTCTCTACTTAGGAATTAATTTTCTCGATTCGCTTCAAGCAATCCCGCTTAAAAAAGGTCATACTTTTTTTAAGATAAAATTTCTCAACGATAATGAAGGATTTATTACAGGAAACAAAGGATTAATTCTTAAAACAATCAACGGCGGAATTAATTGGCGTAAAGTTGTTACTAATACCAACGAAATAATTTTTGACCTTGCATTTTTTGACTCAAAGCGTGGATTTGCTGTAGGATGGAACGGAACTATTCTTTCAACAACTAACAGTGGTGAAACCTGGAATAGAAGTGACGCCTCGACTACCGATAATTATTTGAAATCTATTGATGTGAAGAAAGATGGGTATGGATTAATTGTCGGTGGCGATGGAACAATTCTTTGGACTATGAATTATGGTAATTCCTGGGAACGTATTGAAACTAAAATGACAAACGGTTTCCAAAAAGTAAAATTTATTTCTGATAATAATTCAATCATAATTGGGAGCCGTGGAACTATACTGGTTTCCAAAGATAAAGGCGAGACGTGGAATCTTGTTGACTCACATAACTACTCCAACATGAGTGGATTAGCTGTTAGTCCATACGGACAAATTTTTATTGTTGGTGTTAACGGAGTGATGTTAAAAATTCAATAGGAAAAATTCTTGGATAAATTTATAATTCATGGCGGGAAGAAATTAAGCGGTAGAGTAGTAATTAGCGGAGCGAAAAATTCAGCGCTTGCTCTAATGCCTGCAACGCTGCTCAATTCCGGAATTAACACAATTAATAACACACCTGAAGTGAATGATATTTACACTATGATTGAACTTCTTCAGCAGCTTGGCGTAAGTTCAGAGTTTGCGAATAACAAATTGATTTTAGACACGACGAATATTTTCAGTCAGGTTGCTCCGTACGAGCATGTAAAAAAAATGCGCGCTTCGGTTTATGTTTTAGGTCCGTTGCTGGCTCGT
>JBFLWC010000134.1:0-2582 GCA_040758415.1 Bacteroidota bacterium
GTCGGAGTCAATACTCCGACCAAGCATTTTTCTCTCCCCTTTTGGGGGAGATGGAGGGGGCTTTATTTAAAGGTGAAAAAATAATATCAATTGCTTCCTCCGACCTCCTTTCGCCTCTTACTACTTACTTCTTACTACTTACTCTCTTAGTAAGAGTATCTCCTTTTTTTATTTACTGCGGTTGCAACCAGTAGTAATATTCCTCCGAATAATATCAGAAAAAGAATTTGATCCCAGAACGCTTCTAATCCAACACCGCGCAGAAGAATAGCTCTTAGTATTACTATATAAAATTTAGCCGGAGTAATATTTGTAAGTATTTGTACAGCAGCGGGCATGCTTTCTATCGGAAAAATAAATCCCGATAAAATTAGCGATGGAAGGAGGGACACAACGCTAGCTGCCTGGAAAGCAACCTGTTGAGAATCTGCAATTGTTGAGATAAAAATACCGATTCCAAGCGCTGCAAATAAAAATGCTAGCGTTCCTAAAAATAAAAGCAGCACACTTCCTTTAATCACTATTCCAAACAAAACGTAGCCGGCAAGCAGAACTATTGCAGCATTCATCAAGGAAAGAATTACATACGGAATTGTTTTGCCAAGCATCAGCTCTGCAGAAGAAATTGGAGAAACATTTATCTGTTCGATAGTTCCTCTCTCTTTTTCTCTTACTATTGATAGTGAAATAGAAATCACAGCAGTGAGAATTAAAATCATTCCCATCAAACCGGGGATTAAAAAGCGCGCGGAAACGAGATCCGGATTAAACCAGAAACGGGGCTGCAAATCTATTGGCACATAATAATTTCTTCCGGTAACGGTTAAATATTCTTTTGCGATTTTCATCGAATAGCTGCGTGTTGCTGCGTTTAAGTAATTCATAATAATTGCTGCAGTGTTGCCGTCAACCCCGTCTATTAGAATCTGGATTTTTACATCCCGACGCGAATTTAATTTCTGCGAAAAGTCGTTTGGAAAAACGATTACTGCCTGAGCTTCTTTTTTATTCAGCACTGTTTTAATTTTATCATCATTATTGAGGTAACCAACAAGATCGAAGTAACTTGAACTCGTCAATATTTTCACAAAATTTTTTGATATTGTTGATTTGTCTTCATCTAACACAGCAAGTTTTATATAACGGACATCGAAGTTAATTGCATAACCGAAAACGGCAAGAAGAAAAACCGGGAAAAAGAAAATGATGAAAAGCATTCTCGTATCGCGCAAAAGCTGGCGGTATTCTTTTTTTGCAATTGCAAAAATTCTATGAAGCATTTTTCCCGCTCCCTTTTTCGATTAAGTGAATGAAGACATCTTCAAGAGTTGGAACAATTTTATCCACCCTTTGAACAGCGATAGAATTTTTTTCTGTCAACACTTTTCTAATTTCTTCTTCGCCAACCGAATCATCATTCAGAATAAGATGAATATAGCTTCCAAATATTGATGTTTCCTCCACCCAGCTTTCTTTTTCGAGCAGTTCCAAGCTATCAACAACGCGGTCGGTTTCGATTTCCAGAATTGTGTTTTTGATGTAGTTGTTTTTTAGTTCTTTAGGATTTCCTTGAGCAACAATAACACCGGCGTTGATGAGAATTATATTGTTGCAATATTCGGCTTCTTCCAGATAGTGAGTTGTAACTAAAACGGTTGTTCCTTGATCTGATAGTTCATTTATTAGGTCCCAAAATTTTCTTCGTGAGATCGGATCAACTCCGCTAGTGGGTTCATCTAAAAAAACAATTTTGGGCTTGTGTATAACTGCTGTGCCAAGAGCAAGTCGTTGTTTTATTCCGCCAGGTAGAGAGCCGGTAAGTAATTTTTCTTTTCTTTCAAGATTGGCAACATTTAATACCCACTTTTTTCTTTCTTCAAAATTTTTTCCGCTTAATCTGTAAATGCCGGCAAAGAATTTTATATTTTCTTCTACAGTTAAGTCATTATAGAGAGAAAATTTTTGCGACATATAACCGATCTGTGTTTTAACTAAATCCGGCTCGGTTTTAATACTATATCCTCCAACGCGTGCATCACCGGAGGTCGGTTCAAGAATCCCGATCAGCATTCTAATTGTTGTTGATTTTCCTGCTCCGTTAGCTCCGAGTAATCCGAATATCTCTCCTTCTCTTACAGAGAATGAAACAGAATTGACAGCAGTGAAGCTGCCGAACTTTTTAGTAAGATTGTTTGCCTGAATTGAATATTTATTTCGGGTTTCCATTTATAGAATAAGAACATAGGAGTTAGGAGATATCACCGCAAAGCGGGAACCCCATGGGAGAAATTAGAATGGCTTTTGAATATGCGTTAAGCAATTTCCCAACTTCTTCTTTTAAATTGATTTGTTCATTTGTTATGGCATAACCGAAATCGTGCGAAAGAATTAAGTAGTAATAACTTTCTTCTAAGGATCCATGCGCAATATTTAGAAATCTTAATTTGTCCTGTTTCCTTCTCTTCTTATATTCTTCTGCAATATTTGCAGGAATTGAAACTGAAGCAAGCCTTAACTGTGCGGTTAATCCATACAATTCTTCTTTCGGAAAGTCCCTGGTAACTTTATAAATTGAAAGTACA
>JBFLWC010000135.1:0-2507 GCA_040758415.1 Bacteroidota bacterium
CGTGTTATATTTTTTTAGAGAAATATTTTCTTTGATTTCCATATAGAATAGTTTTATAAAAAAGTAAGACGATATTCTAACACTCTCCAATTAATTATTTTTATCCGATCCCCATCGGATCGTAAAAGGATTGCTCCGTTTTGATCAGTGCGCAAAGTATTTATGCTGTTAGTTTTTAATCTTTCTACAATAACTTTGCTTGGATGATGAAATTTATTTGCCACACCTGCGCTGATAATTGCATAATCCGGCTGAATTGTTTTTAAGAATATTTCGCTTGTGCTTGTAATGCTTCCGTGATGCCCGGCTTTCAACACATTTGATTTCAAAAATATTTTATATCTATCCACAAAATATTTTTCTGCTTTAACACCTGCATCGCCTGTAAAAAGAAACGAAGTCTTGCCATAAACTAATTTCAGCATTCCACTTTTATCATTAGAATTTTGCGGCGTAAAATAATGGTTTATTGTATCATTCAAAACATAAATACGGGCGTTACCGAACGGAATAATTTCTTTTGAGTAATACTTGAAATCTACATTCTGTTTACGCAAAAACATTTCTAATTCCACATCTTTATTGTTCGATGTATCTAATTTCGGTTTGTAGATGAATTTTATTTTATGATTCTTGATAAGCGAAATAAATCCTTTATAGTGATCGGAATCCACATGAGAAATAAAACCGTAATTAATAGTATCAATTTTCAGTTTATCTATCAGCGGCAAAATTACTCTTGCACCGTTATCAAAATATTGTGTTTTATTTCCGGCATCTATCAGTGCTGTTTTCCCGTTTGGAAATTTCACAAGCAGTGCATCGCCTTGACCTACATCCACAGCAATAACCGATAAATTATTCTCCGGCATCAATTCTACATTATCAAGCCGCATAAAAAATATCATAGTTATAATCGAAAAAGACACACCAACAATTTTGGCTGAGAGGTTGTAAAACTTTTTAAGGATGAAAAAGATTAATGATAGAATCAAATAAAAAATAACGGCATCGAATACGCTGAATTGAGGAATTGAGATATATGAAAATTTTTCACTGCCCATCAGACGGACAAAAAAATACAATAGATAAGTGAGCAATTCATTCGCAGAAGCAAAAACGCAACCAATCCAGCTAAAAATAGTTCCCACAATTAAAGTTAAAATTCCTAAACCAACTATAGCACCGGAAACGGGAATCACAATTATGTTGGCGATCAATGCAGAAAAAGAAAGTTTGTGAAAATAAGTCAGTGTAAAAGGTAGTGTTCCGATCTGTGCCGCTAAAGACGTCAAACAAAAAAGTAAGAGCCATCTAATTATTTTCGAGCTGATTTTTATTTTATCGAGCGAATGTTTCAAAGGCGGATAAATTACAATGAGAGATAAAATTGCAGAGAATGATAATTGAAAACTCGGATTGAAAAGTTCTTTAGGAGAAATAAGTAAAATAATAAAAGCCGACAGCGCCAAAGAGTTAAAGCTATGATACTCTCTTCCGGATGCGGGCGCAGCTAATATTGCAAGCGCCATTATTGTAGAACGAAACACCGGTGCATCTGCACCTGTAAGAATCAAATAAAATAATAAACCAAAAATTGTTAATGCGTAACGGGTAAGAAGATTGAAACGGTTGAATGCAACTACAAAAATCAAAACTATATAACCAACGTGTAAACCAGAAACCGATAATACATGCACAACGCCTGCATTTATAAATTCATTTTTGATATCGTAATCAATCGAACCTCTATCTGCAAGTATCAACCCGCGTAATAAACCGGATGTAGTTTTATTATGCAGCGAAACAATCAGCCGATCAATTTTTTTTCTAATCTGGAATACAAGATTTCGTAAAGTGAAAGTATGTGCAGATATTATTTTGCAATCATCTGCACTGTATGAATTCGCAAGTGCTGCAATCCCTCTTCCGTTCAAATATTTTTCATAATCAAACTCGCCGGGGTTTCTTTCATCGCGGGGTTTTTGCAGAATCGCATTAAGTTGTATTCTATTTCCAATTTGTAATTCATTGAAGAGAGTCGTTATATTTTTTTTATTGTCGTAAATTGAACAAAGGAAATTATAATTCCTTTTTATTGCGCCCTCTTTCGTTTTAAGCGAATCAACAGATAAGTAGAAAATTATTTTCCCTTCTCTCTTTAGCTCGATGTTCTCTACAGTTCCTATAATTTGAGCGTTGACATATTTCGGCTCCCGGAGAGGATAAGTAACTTTTAACTGCGTAAACGAACTGTAGTAGACTAATCCTAACAGAAGTACTGAAAGCAGGGAAAAAATATTTCTAACAACTTCAAGGTCGCTTGTTTTGATGAGGTGCAGAATAATTGTTATCAAAATTACGGAGGCAAGAAAAAGATAAAGTGTAAAGAGAGAATGTTGAAGAAAAGATTGGAGAACAATCCCAAAAGCAAAAACTATTACAAATTTTATGAGGGGATAATTACTCAATCATACATCTCCAGAATTGCTGGTTTTATATCGTAT
>JBFLWC010000136.1:0-9502 GCA_040758415.1 Bacteroidota bacterium
GACGATTAATAGTTTTGGTTTTGTTGTTACATCCAAAAAACGTCCCCACATTTAAATTTACATTTACCAAGAACAAAATAATAAATTATATCAAGAGAAGAAACAATTTATTTCCAGGATTGGAACTAAGTGCCTAAGTTCCTGAGTGCCTGAGAATTAATATATTTTTCCTTCGTGCTTTGTCCGTCGGCTGACGGATTGTGCTTTGTGCTTTGGATTTTGTGTTTTGGATTTTGTGCTTTGGATTTTGTGCTTTGAATTTCGTACTTCGTATTTCAAATGCGGTCTCAGAATTAATACTCATCCCAGCTTTTTGTTTCAAGATTCAGCGGGTCTTTGTTTGCAAGTGCTTCGGCAAGCCGCATTGCAAGCTGACGGTTTGTGATCAGCGGAATTTTATAATCAACGGCAGTGCGTCGTATGATGTAATCATTTGTGAGTTCTTCTTCCTGGAAGTTTTTAGGAATGTTTATGACAAGATCAACCTTGCCGGATTTTATAAAGTCGGCGGCATTGGGTGATTTTCCGCTCAAGGGCCATTCAAGTGCTTCAACCGGAATTCCGTTTGCATTCATAAACTTTGATGTTCCGTGTGTTGCGTAAAATTTAATTCCGAGTTTTACCATTTGTCGTGTTGGTTCAAGTAGTTCCGATTTTGATTCGATCGAGCCGGAGGAGATCAAAATTGATTTTACCGGGAAACGATAACCGACCGAAGTCAATGCTTTCAAAAATGCCTCGTCAAAATTCTGCCCCAGACAAGCAACCTCGCCGGTAGACGCCATCTCGACGCCTGTTGTAGGGTCTGCGCCTTCAAGACGTGTGAAAGAAAATTCAGGCGCTTTAACTCCAACATAATCATAACTGAACGTGTGGTCGTCTAAATATTCAACTTTTTTTCCGACTATAACTTTTGCGGCAATCTCAATAAAATTTTTCTTGAGTGTTTTTGATACGAATGGAAAACTTCTTGATGCGCGCAGGTTACACTCAATAACTTTAACACGGTTATCCCTTGCGATGAATTGAATGTTGAAAGGACCGTTAATGTTAAGAGATTTTGCGATGTCTGCCGATATTTGTTTTATCTGCCTCATTGTTTCAAGATATGTCCGCTGAGCCGGAAGCACTAAAGTTGCATCGCCTGAATGCACTCCTGCATTTTCAACGTGTTCCGAAATTGCCGAGCAAATTATTTTTCCATTCTGAGCTACAGCGTCAAACTCAAGTTCTTTTGCATTGACTAAAAATTTTGAAATCACAACCGGATGTTCTGGTGAAACATCAACCGCTTTTTGAAGAAAGTTTGTAAGTTCGAAATCGTGCGTTGCTATTGCCATTGCCGCTCCGCTCAAAACATACGACGGGCGCACAAGCACCGGGTAACCAACCTTGTTTGCAAACTGCAGTGCATCTTGAATTGTACTGAGCTTACTCCACTCCGGCTGTTCGATTTCAAGTTCATCAAGCATTGCAGAAAATTTGCTGCGGTTCTCTGCCGTATCAATTGATGCCGGAGAAGTGCCAAGAATTTTTATTCCTATATTATAAAGTTTCATCACAAGATTATTCGGCGTTTGACCGCCCATTGATACTACAACACCCATAGGATTAATTGCATTATAAATTTCCCAAATGGTTTCTGTTGTAAGTTCTTCAAAAAACAACGCATCGAACTCATCATAATCTGTGCTTACAGTTTCCGGGTTGCAGTTGATCATCACAGTTTTGTAACCCATCTCACGCAAAGTCTTTCCGGTAATAACGCAGCACCAATCAAACTCGACCGAACTTCCAATTCGATACGGACCCGAACCAAGAATTATAACGCTTCTTTTAAGATTGAATTCAAAATCGTGAACTGAACAGTTGTAAGTGAGATATAAATAATTTGTCTTTGCCGGATATTCAGCAGCAAGTGTATCAATGTGTTGAATAAAAGGATGTATTCCGTACTTCGTTCGTTTTAAATATATGTCGTGTGCATCAAGCCCCAGTATGTTTGCAATTTGCCGGTCGGAAAATCCGTGCTGTTTTGCTTCCAGTAAAAGTTCTTTAGAAAATTTTTTTGCCGGTGTTGATGCAATCTTTTTTTCTATCTCAACAATGTTCTTAATTTTATAGAGGAACCATTTATTGATGTGCGTCAGCGAGTAAATCCAATCAACAGAATAACCCTTCTTGAGAGCTTGAACGATTGCAAACATTCTCTCTTCGGTTGGTTCACGCAGAGCTGTTTCAAGTTCCTCAAATTCAACTTTTGTTCTGCTTGCTGTTAATCCTTCAACTCCAATATCAAGCATGCGCATCGCTTTCTGAATTGCCTCTTCAAACTTTCTTCCGATTGCCATCACTTCCCCTACAGATTTCATCGAAGAACCGAGATTGCGTTTAACGAGACGAAACTTTTTCAAATCCCAGCGCGGAACTTTAACAACAATGTAATCGAGTGCCGGTTCAAAAAATGCTTTTGTTGTTTTTGTAATTGAGTTGGGTAATTCGTGTAAACCATATCCGAGCGCAAGTTTTGCAGCAACAAACGCAAGCGGATAACCTGTTGCTTTCGATGCAAGCGCAGAGCTGCGTGAAAGCCGTGCGTTTACTTCAATAACACGGTAATCCTGAGAATTAGCATCAAGAGCATATTGAATGTTGCACTCGCCTACTATTCCAAGATGACGAATAGTTTTGATTGCAACTTCGCGCAGCATATGAAATTCATTGTTCGTAAGAGTCTGGCTTGGTGCAACTACAATGCTTTCACCTGTGTGAATTCCCATCGGGTCAATATTTTCCATGTTGCAGACAGTGATGCAGTTATCATATCTGTCGCGCACAACTTCATATTCAATCTCTTTCCATCCTTCAAGATATTCTTCAACCAAAATTTGTGATGAATAAGAGAGAGCTTTTGCTGCAAGTTTCTTCACATCATTTTTATTGCGGCAAATTCCGGAACCCAATCCGCCGAGTGCATAAGCAATTCTTATTATAACCGGAAAGCCAATCTTCTGCGCGAATTCAACTGCTTCTTCAACAGAAGTAACTGCATTGCTTTGAGGAAATTTTACATTAATCTCGGAAAGCTTGTTGCAAAATAGTTGTCTATCTTCCGTGTTTTCTATTGCGTCTATTTGTGTTCCAAGAACTGTAACATTATATTTTTTTAGAATGCCTTCCCGGTAAAGTGCCAACCCGCAGTTTAACGCAGTTTGCCCGCCGAATCCGAGAATAATTCCATCGGGTTTTTCTTTTGCTATAACTTTCTCTACATAGTTAGTATTGATTGGAAGAAGATAAACTTTATCTGCAAGGTAATCCGATGTTTGAATTGTAGCGATGTTTGGATTGATAAGAATTGTATAGATGCCTTCTTCTTTTAGCGCTTTGATTGCTTGCGAGCCCGAATAATCAAACTCGCCCGCCTCTCCAATCTTAAGAGCCGAGCTGCCAATGACCAGAACTTTTTTGATTTTATGTTTCATTCTTCCTTTATCAATATTATATATAGAATTAATAACCGCTTCCCCTTTGGGGGAAACGGAGGGGGCTTTATTTCACATTCTTCAAGAATTCATCAAATATAAAAGAGGTATCAACCGGACCGGGTGCGGCTTCCGGATGAAACTGAACAGTGATGAACGGAAGTTTTTCGTGTCGTGTCCCTTCGTTAGAATAGTCATTTAAATTTTCGAACCACGGCTGCCAGCCGCGCGGCAACGATTTTGTATTTACTGCAAAGCTGTGATTCTGAGATGTTACATAACATCTGTTCGAACCAACTTCCTTAACCGGCTGGTTTTGACTGCGGTGCCCGTATTTCAATTTGTATGTTTTTGCACCCGCAGCAAGTGAAATAATTTGATGCCCCATGCAGATTCCCAGTGTTGGAACTTGTTTCTGCAGTAGTTTCTTTGCTGATGAAACAAGTTGTTTATAAACAACCGGGTTACCGGGGCCGTTAGAAATTACAACACCGTCGTAATCTTCTTTTTCTATATCATAATCATAAGGCACGCGAAGAACAGATTCATTTCTTTGCAAAAGATTTTTAAGAATGCTTTTCTTGCAGCCGCAATCAATCAATAAAATTCTTTTCCTTCCGCTTCCGTACTTTTCTAATTGATGCACCGTTACTTTTGAAATAAGATCGTCAGTATCCGGATTATAGTACTCAACTTTTTCTTCTCCAATTTCAATTTTGCCGGGCATTGTTCCGTGTTCGCGCAAAATTTTTGTAAGCCGCCGCGTATCAATACCATAAAGTCCCGGCACATTAAATTTTTTCAACCATCCATCCAAACTCGAAACTGCATTCCAATGGCTGAATGATTTCGATTCTTCCGATACAATCAACGCTTGAACTTGAATTCGATCCGACTCAAAATTTTCCGGTATATCTTCATTATCGTTCATCGGCGGAATTCCGTAATTGCCAACGAGCGGATAAGTCATAACAAGAATTTGACCTTTGTATGATGGGTCGGTCAACGTTTCGGGGTACCCTACCATCCCGGTGTTAAACACAACTTCACCTGCAACTGATTTTTGATAACCAAAAATTTTCCCTTCAAAAATATTCCCATCTTCTAAAATAAGTTTGGCGGTCTTCTTGAGCACGTACTTTGTATTCAAATTCATTTACCTTTTTTGAGTTAGAAAAGAGGAGAACTTAATAACAACTGGAATTTAAACTGCGGCAAAGTTAAAAATTTTTGTGCGATTAAAAAATCATATTTGTTATTTTAATGTAAACAGAATTCGAAGCCGATGAAAGAAAAAAAATTTATACGATTTTTTTTGACTGCGCTTATGTTGTTATTTACTGCCTGCGCTTCTGTTCCCCGCTTTACTTCGCGTGATGCAGTTTACAAAAGAGTGTCGGGTGAAAAAGAAAATTACGAGCGTTACAAAAATTTGGAGGCACTCGAAACTGTTGTAGGCGTTGCGTCTTATTATGCAGATGAATTTAACGGCCGCATAACTTACAACGGAGAAATCTATGATATGTATGGATTGAGCGCAGCACATCCTTCATATCAAATGGAAACAATTATTCGCGTTACTAATCTTTCAAATGATAAAAGTATTATCGTCCGCATCAACGATAAAATGCCTTATCGTCCGGATCGCATTATTGACCTCTCACTTGGCAGCGCAGAGGAATTAGATATGGTTAATTCAGGAATAACTGAAGTAAAAGTTGAAGTGCTGGAGTGGGGAAAGGGGAAAAAATGAGTGCCTGAGTGACAAGGTGAACTAATGACAAATGACTATTGACTAATGACGATTGACTAATGACTAACATCAGTTTCTTCAAATGCAATTAATTATTATTTTGGCAGCACATTAATCCAGAGGGAAAGATGAATCAGAAAAATCAGAATCAAAAAAATAAATTTGGGGGATTAACTAAAAAACATAGAAGCTGGATTTACACAGGATTCTTTCTTGGTGTAATCGTCCTTTTGTTCTTATTCAACAACTTCGATTATTTATTCGGAAGAAGCGAAGAACAAGGACCATATCCACCCAACTACATTCCTGCAGCACAAAAAACTTCTGTGCTAGCGCCAGATTTCAATTTGCCAACAACAGACGGCAAACAACTCAAACTCTCGGATTACAGAGGCAAAGTTGTTCTTTTAGATTTTTGGGCAACATGGTGTCTGCCCTGCCGCAAAAGTGTTCCGGATTTGATAGACCTAAAAAAACAATTTGGCGGCAAAGGTTTTGAAGTAATCGGGATTTCCGTTGACACTGAAACAAAAAATGAAGTTGTTCCATTCATAAAAAATTATGGAATCAACTATCCGGTTGTATATGCCGATAATAATGTTGTAATTCAATACGGTGGAATAAGAGCAATACCCACTTCATTTATTGTTGATCAAAAGGGAAAAATAATTGCAAGCTACGAAGGAATGATGCCAAAATCGGTTTACGAAAACCACATCAAAAAATTGCTCGGTATCTAACACAAAAATCTTTTGTAAAGAGATTTGTAGAGACGGGATATTCCACCGAAGATAGGCGGACCGTCTCTACCTTCTTCGGTGGGAATACCTTCCGTGATGCAGACGATAAATTTGATGCCCGAGTTTGCAGATTCCAGTATTGCATCTGCAGCGAACGCTGGCGGAACAAATATTGCCTATGCATTTGCCTTTACTGCCTTTACTGCTTCTTCAACAGTGTTAAAGATGGGAACGTTGGTGTCTTCAAACTTTTGCCCGCCTTTTCCCGGTGTAACGCCTGCAACGATATTAGTGCCGTACTCAATCATTTGTCTCGCGTGAAACGATCCTTCGCCGCCGGTAATACCCTGAACCAGTACACGTGTTTTTTTGTCGAGAAGAATGCTCATAAATTTTCCTTGATAATTGATTTCGAAATTTGACTGGACAAAATTAAGAAAGGTGATGGAAATTTACTTGAGAAAAATGGGAAATTAAAAAGAAACCTTTTGCTTATGAAATTGTCCGCATATCATAAATAAACCACTTCTTTGTTCTTGGTGATTAATGATAAGAAGAGAAGCAGATAATCGCGCAGATGACGGGTTATTAGAAAATTTCTTCTAATATTTTCACGTCCGTTTTCACCAAGCCTTTTTGCGTAATCCGGATTTTGAAGCAGCTGCTTAATCACAAACGCTGTACCTTCTATTGAATGAGTTAACAATCCCGAATACTTGTTTGTTATTTGAAGCGGAATACCCCCGACAGCGCCGGCAATGACGGGTTTTGATTTCCAGAGTGCTTCTGCAACAGTAAGCCCGAATCCTTCGCGCAATGATTTTTGAAGTACGACCGACGAAGCTCTTTGAAGAGCATTAATTTCTATATCGCTCGCAGGTGGAAGAAGCAAAAGAAAAATGTCGGGATCGTTTTCAACGATTTCTTTAACATCGTCTAAAACTTTCGCGCCTTCGGGATCATCGGTTGCACCGCCTCCGGCGAGAACTAGCTGACAGTCAATATGTTTTTTTACCAGCTTGAAAACCTTTACAACGCCGACCGGATCTTTAAGGTAATCGAAACGGGAAATTTGCGTAACGATCGGCCGCTTTTTGTCAATTCCAAATCGTTCTAACACAGAATTAATTAATTCATCGGGCAGTTCTTTGTTCTTGTCGCTCATCGGATCGATTGACGGTGATATGAGCACTTGAGGTATTTTCAGCTTTCTTGCAAACAACGGCGCCGAGAAAACGCTGACATCATATTTGTTGATATACTCCTTAAGGAATTGCCATGTGAATAAATCCGGGTTCGAAAAGTCAATGTGGCATCTCCATATCCAACGATTCCCGCTGGATTTCTTTGCCTGGACAAGCGCACATGGCTGAGGATCGTGTATAAAAATAATATCGCCTTTTAAATCCATTTCGTTTCTGTTCAGCTCGTTCGTGTAAAGATAAAGGTCAATCTCTTCACGGGTAAATGAAACCGGCTGCCCGTGTAATGCGTTGTGCATCTTTTTCGTTACTTCGAAGAATTTTTCACCACCTTTGATAACGTTCCAGCACGCATTGACCCCCAGTTCTTTAAGAAGTGGAACCATCCGTGTTAAAATTTCGGCAACTCCACCTCCGACTGCCGTTGAGTTTATATTCTGAACCACAACATTCTGAAGTCTTCCGGCGCAGAGTTCAAGTTCGTCAATTACGTCCGATCCGACAAATTGTTCATATTCTCTAAGCTTCACCATTCTTATCCCTTTCAAGTTTGTTTATTACCAGTTTGACGAGCGTCTTGCGAAGATTTTCTATTGTTTGCGTATAAGGGTCCAATCTATTGAATTCTTCGGCAAGTTTGTGAGCACCAAGCGATTTTGAAAGCCAAAGTGAAAAGTCGAATTCATCCTTTTTGTGAAACCTTGCTTCGAAAATGTGAAAGTAAATCGAATACACTGAAACTTTTTCAAGACACTCCTTGAACTCGACCAAATTGTGAGCTGAGTACCGTGTGGGAAATACAAAAGAACGAACGCTCATGAAATGAAATTCTTCTCCCGGCGGCGAGTTATGATGAGGAATCTTTGCTATGTTCTGCTGTACTGTTTCAATGAGATTAATCAATTCTGCTCTGATCTCCTCGAGATCGGAATAACGCCTCAGATCGATGCTTGCAATCTTCTCGCCAAGAAGTTTGTCTTGCAAAGCATTGGTTATCCAGAATGCGAAATCATTCGGCGGTTCAGGCGAGATGTGTTCGTGCTGTATTAAATAGTGGTGAGTGTGTTGAAAAATCGTCATCGGGGATACTGCTTTTATTCCGGCTAACAGTTCCGATAGATTTTTTGCGCGTCTTCCAGACAAGAGAATTAAATTTTGCCTTGTGTAAAACCGGAAGCTATTTGTTTCTTTTTTATCCATCAAAGGTTCCTCTATGATTTCTATCCAAAAACATTTTAAGGAATTGAAGAACTTCATTTGGGTTCCGAACAAAATATTTTGCTGAAGTTTTTTTGTTCGATCCCACTTTGATTGTTAACGCGTTCTCGCGTAAAACTTTGAATGCATCTTCATCGGTTGTGTCGTCGCCGATATAAATTAATGTGTATTTGTTTTCAGCAGGTCGAATCATTTGTAACGCTTTTCGGACTGCAAAGCCTTTGTTCCACAAAATGTTCGGTCTTATTTCCAGAACTTTTTTCCCGTGAGTCATCTTCACGAAATACGAATATTGTTGTACGATAGCTCCTACCGTATTCTTGATCATATTAACTTGATCTTTTGGAACGTTTCTATAATGCACTGTTAACGTATATTTCTTGTCTTCAACCAGGATCGAAGTGAAGAGTTTTTCAAGAAACCTTAATCTGACCGAAATCCTTCTCAGAGCTGGAATCACTGCATCAACTTGCGGGTGTGCCCAGGCTTTATTTTTGCTCTTAATGTGAAATCCGTGATTTGAAACTATGATTAAGCTTTTCAAACGGAGAAGACGATTTATGTCGGCATAAGCTCTGCCGGTACAGATTACCAAAGTTATTTTCTTTTGTTCAGAAAGAATTTTCAAAAGTTTTCGCGCCTCTGGTGAAATGACGGCTAAGGCAGGCAATTTTTTGATTGGCACTAAAGTTCCGTCATAATCTAGAAACAAAATTATCCTTCGGGCAGATTGAAGTTTCTTGAGCAGCGCGATAAGAGTAACGCTTTTATTGTATAAGTAAATCGGTGGCATAGTTATTTAGAACTCTTTATTTCCATTTCATTTTGCAGTCGTAAACGCGATAGTGTTGTTATGATATTCGATGCCCAGCGATAAACGTTTCTTTCCTGTACGAGTGCGCGCATCCGTTTCATACGAGCATTTACTTCTTCCGCATTCATTGTCAAGCCGGAGTAAATTGCTTCGGCTACTTCTTCAATACTGTAAGGATTAACAACTATTGCATCCTGCAGTTCGCGGGCAGCACCGGTAAATTGACTTAAAATCAAGATGCCGTTTTCATCTTCACGTGAACCGACGAATTCTTTTGCTACTAGATTCAT
>JBFLWC010000137.1:0-7779 GCA_040758415.1 Bacteroidota bacterium
TGGCTGTCAACTATTTTCAAAAGAACTGCCTGCCCTTTTTTCTTCTCAAAGATTGATTGCAGCTCTGAGACAGAATTTATTTCTTTCTTATCGGCAGAAATAATAACCCATCCCTCCGGTATTCTCTGCGCAAAAACTTTGCTGTAATTCTTAACATCGGTAATCAATACGCCGTTTTTCAAATCATACTCTTGAAGTTCTTGTTCGGTCATGTTACGAACAGTCATTCCAAGATTATCGAAACTTATCTCTTTGGCATCAACATCTTTACCTTTTTTAAGTTTGCTTGATGCTGAAATAGATTTCGAATCACTTTCATTGCGTGCCTTTAAAGTAACATTTCGTTCAATTTGTTTTCCATCGCGGAAGATCGTCAGTCTTACAACAGTGCCTGCTCTCTTAGATGCAACGTAAGATTGTAGTTCATTGGGTTGATTGGTTACTCTTTCGTCAATTTTTAGAATAATATCGCCTTCTTTAATATCTGCTTTAGAAGCAGCACCGCCTTCAACAATTTCTTGAACAAGAACACCGTGTGGCTCATCAAGTCCTACTGCTTTTGCAGTTGCAGCATCAACTTCGGTAATACTTACTCCAATATAACCGCGGCTGACTTTTCCGTTAGCAATCAAATCGTTGGCAACCGATTTAGCAAGGTTAACGGGAATTGCAAAACCATAACCGATATAACTTTGTGTCATACCGTTTGTTGCAATTGCAGAGTTAATTCCAATCACAGCGCCGTTCAAATCAACCAATGCACCGCCGCTGTTGCCGGGATTTATAGCAGCATCTGTTTGAATAAAATCTTCAACGGCATATCTATCTTTATTGATATTTATATTCCTGCTTGTTGCACTTATAATACCTGCAGTAACTGTTGAAGCTAACGAGAGCGGGTTGCCAATTGCCATAACCCATTGCCCTACTTTTATTTTTTCTGAATCGCCGAAGTAAGCGGCGGGTAAATTTTTTGCATCTACCTTAATAACTGCTAAGTCTGTCAAAGGATCAGTTCCAACAACTGTTGCGTCAAAGATTCTTTTATCGTGCAATGCTACGGTTACCTGTTTAGCATCGTCTACAACGTGATTGTTAGTGAGTATGTAACCATCTTCAGAAATTATTATTCCGCTTCCACCGCCCTGTTGTTCTTTCGGCATATCATCAAAAGGAAATCTGAAAAAGAAATGAGGATTGCTCCGGTCATTCTTAATTGAAGAGACAACTGTAATTTGGACAATTGAGGGGGTTACTTTTTCTGCAACCTGAATAAAAGCGTTGTTAAATGCTGCTGCATCTGCATTTAATTGTTCAACCGGCGGTTTTTCTGCGCCGATCCGAAAATTACCGTAACTCGGGCGGATCCATCCAAACCCGGATACGAGTACTGCGCCAAAAATTATTCCTATAAAAATCAATGCAGCAGTGCCTAATATGTTTTTCCTTCCCATTATTTTTTCTCCTTTTATTTAACTCATCTTGAGTGATTTAATTCCTTTGAATTCGTGGATATTGTATATCAAAAATTTTTCTAACATTTTAATAATCAAGTCCAGGTTTTCCTCTTTGCATTCAATGTTATTTTGTTTTGTGTTTAGACAAAGAAGCAAATTGAAAAGTTCCTCGTCAAAGTCAAAATTTGTTAAACGATCTTTTCTGCACTCACGGCACATTATTCCGGTTTCAAAATTATATGATGCCGGTTCATCGGCACATAAATTTTTTCCGCATACATTGCAATTACTCAATTGGAATTCATAACCGATCTCTTTCAGAAAAAAGAAAAAATATTTTGTAAAAAGAATTTTCGGATTTTCATTCGATGAATCGAGCAGAGAAAAGATTCTAACAGTTCCTTCAAATATTTTTTTGCTGTGATCGTTTTCTAAAGTAAGTTTTGCTAAAAGTTCAATGATTGCAGAAGCATAAATGAACCTTTCATAATCATCTCGAATATGCGGGTAATATTTAATTAAATCAATTTCGCTTACTAACTGCACTTCCCGTGTTTCTTTTTTGTATAGAACAAGTTGAAGAAGATTCATCGTGTCTACTATTGCACCTATTTTTGATTTTGGAGAACGCGCGCCTTTTATGATCGCAGAAATTTTCCCGAAGTCTTCCGTATAAAATTGTGCAATTTTGCTCGTGTTGCCAAAATCAATTTTCCGTAAAACAATCGCCTGTGTTTTGATTATTTCAGACATTTGAAAAATTGAACGGAGGTTTATAAACTTTTTTTTCTGTAATGATAGCAGTGATTAGATTATTAGGAGTAACATCAAACGCAGGACAATATGCATTATAATCTTCGAGCGTAATTTGTTTATTACCTATTTGTGTTAATTCTTTTTTGTTGCGAAGCTCGATGTTAATTTGAAAACCGTCTGTGCAATTTTTGTCAATGGTTGTTGTAGGCGCTGCAATATAAAACGGGATTTTGTGATATTTACAGAGTACGGCAAGATTATACGTTCCAATTTTGTTAGCTGTATCTCCGTTCGATGCAATTCTGTCGGCTCCAACAATCACCAAATCAACTTTGTTTTGCTGCATTAAAAATGCAGAAGTTGAATCCGTATTGATTGAGAATGGTGTTCCAAGTTTGTTTAATTCCCATGCTGTTAAACGAGAACCTTGAAACAACGGACGGGTTTCATCAACAAAAACATGTTCAACAAGACCATTCTCAAATGCTTTTCGGATTATGTTGACTGCAGTTCCATCCCCTCCGGTAGCTAAAAATCCGGCATTACAATGAGTAAGAACTTTGCTTTTTTTTATGAAAACTCTCAATCCGTTTTCAGCTATCGCACTGCAAAGTTTTATATCATCTTCATGAATTGAAATTGCTTTTTCTAAAAGAAGCTTATATAAATTTTTTTTGTCTCTATTATTTTCAAAAAAAATTTTCATTTCACCGAGCGCATAAAAAAGATTTACCGCAGTGGGTCTTGTTGAAGCTAACCTTCGAAATGCCTTTTCAAATTTTTCTAACTGTCTCTCTTGCGAAACGTTTTTAAGTGCCAGTGCTAAACCGTATGCCGCGGCAACGCCAATTGCAGGTGCGCCGCGTACTTCCAATCGTTCTATTGCAAGGGCAATGCGTTCATAATTATTTGCAATAATAACTTCTTCAACAAGTGGAAGTTTTTTTTGATTGATTATGTGAAGTCGTTCGTTTTTTAGTTCAACCGATCGCAAAATTTTCATCTCAGCTAAAACTTGACAGCTCTCTAAACTCAATGAAACGATTATGAATTTCTAAAAAGCTTAAGTTCTCTAACCCTTTCGTGCTGAATTTTTCCACGCAGAAAGACGCCATCACGCTGCCATAAACAACTGCGCGTTTCAAATTATCGAACGAGAAATCTCTGTTCTTATGAAGATACCCGGTAAAGCCGCCGGCAAATGCATCTCCAGCACCGGTAGGGTCAAAGATATTTTCCATCGGGTAAGCAGGTGCAGAGAAGATTGTGTTGTTACTGAAAAGTAAGGCGCCGTGTTCCCCTTTTTTAATTATTAAATATTCAGGACCCATTTTAGAAATGATGTGTGCAGCTTTAATAAGGTTCGGTTCATTCGAAAGTAACCGCGCTTCAGAATCATTGATGATCAAAACATTGACGCGCTTGAGAACTTTAACTAATTCTTCTTTCGATCGCTCAATCCAGAAATTCATTGTATCGCATACTACAAACTTTGGTTTCTCAAGTTGATCGAGCACGCTTGATTGGAGCTGCGGCGCAATGTTACCGAGGATTATAAAACTACTTTTTTTACTTTTATCCGGAATGACAGGATTAAATTTTTCAAAAACATTTAGTTCAGTAAACAACGAATCTCGCACGTTCAAGTCATAATGGTATCTGCACCCCCAGCGGAAAGTTTTAGCTCCTTCAACAATTTGTAACCCTTCTAAATCAATGTTGTGATCTTCCAGCATCCTTAAATGTTTTTCCGGAAAATCATCGCCAACTACTCCAACTATTTCTATCGGCCCGGTAAAATAATTTGCCGCAAGCGATATGTAAGTTGTTGATCCGCCAAGTGCGTTTTCTACTTTGTCGAATGGTGTTTCAATATTATCAAGTCCAATCGAACCAACAATTAGAAGTCCCAAGTTTTCCTCACCGTTTAGATAGAATTATGAAAAGTGAATTACCTGCCGCTAATATAAATCAATTTCTACTAATTTTAGAAAACTCTGTTGATTCGAAAAATATTCGTAAATAATTTCAACAGATTTTCTCTGTCCGGGCCAAGCCAGCATTCTTAATGTTTCCTCTTTACTCGTCCACTTAAATTTCGAATGTTCGTGCGAAATTTCAATTTCACTCTTTTCATCAACCAACGCGGCAAAAACAGGAATCATGCAGATTTGATTTTTCTCCGGTGAGTAAAATGAATTTATATTTGGTACAATCCAAAATTTAATTGGTGATAATCCGGTTTCTTCCTTTATCTCTCTCAACGCTGTTTGAAATGCTTTTTCATTATTATCAATAGCACCGGTTACCATCTGCCACACGCCAGGATATTTTTCATTCATAGCACGCTTAAGAAGGAGAAATTCTAGATCGTTTTCAACCTTCCTAAAAATATGTACTTCTATTAAAGATGATGTAACATTCATAAACACTTCTGGATACTGGATGCTGGATACTTGCAGCTTGATACTTGCAGCTTGATACTTGCATCTTGATACTTGCAGCTAAAAATACGCTCTTGCTTCAGCACGCATAGTTTGAATAATTCTACTAGTACCTTGAAGCCGTGCATCGTAACTTAAAGAGGTTTGAATAAAACTCGATACACGGTAATCGAAAAAGACTCTCAAAAAATAATTTTTCCCAATCAGATTTCCCCGCGTAATTTCAAATGGGATATTTAAGGAACTCGAGGTCGAAGTAAGTTCAGTGCGTTCGGCTTCAATCCGCAGACGTCCATAATTCTCAAACGAAAAATTCATACGCAAAGTTATTGAATTAGTATTAAAAGTGATCGGTTTAATTGGGAACTCGTCAACGCTTCTTCCGCTTTCAATTTTGAAACCGGCTTCAATATCACTCACCGGACGATAAGAAAAATCTGTCGAGAAATTATTGCGTGTTAACCTCCTTGCTCGGTTTGTAGTTACAGGCGAAATCAGATTATCTGTTTGGTAAATAATTTCCGTTTGGTTGCTAATTTCCTCAATCATTCTGAATCTAATTCTCAGCCCGCGCTCCTTAAAATAACCGCGCTCAACTCCGCCGCTGAATTGATTGAACGACTTCCTTTGCGTATACCTTAATCGTATAGATAACTCGCTGCTGTTTTGAAAAAGATAAATATCATTTTGAAATAACTGCGAGCCACGTATAGTTGTTGAGTCGTTCAAAAAGCGGGCAAGATTAAGAAGATAAATTTTCTTTGTGTCGGCTTCTTTACTGTTTTCTTCAATCCTCCAAAATGTTTCTGTTGAAATTGGGTTGAATATCTTTGTCCAGGAATCTTCGCCGTTTACTATTTTGCTCATATCAATTTTCCAGCGGGTATTTGTTTTTAAATCAACCACCGGAAACAGCTTATCGGTCGGCGCAGTTATAAAAATAAAATCACCGTCGTAAGCTGTAAGTTGAAATTCGTTCTCTTCGGCAATTCCGTTGTTGTTCAAATCGCCAAGATAAATATAGCTGCCGGTTCCTTTGATTACCTTTACAAAAACTTTTTCTAAGCGTGCGGTTTGCTCGGTTGCAGCCTGATAATAAAGGTCGCCGTTAATAAATCCATCGCCGAAATTGAATCTGCTTTGGGACAGTATCAGAATAGTTTCATTATTTCCGTATCCTTTCTTTTTAAAATCATCAGTAAATTTTTTATTACGAAAAGTCATACTGAATGAAGTAGTGAATTCTTTGAGTCCGCGGTAGTTGAGCTGGTATTGTTGTGTGGAAGTTGAAGATTGTTTTGTCATCATCCCATTTAAAGGAAAAGATTCTTCCCGTAAAGAAGAACTTGCCCTCAAATCAATTGACGAAGAATAAGCATACTCCACAAAAGGAGCGGCTTCAGAATATTTCCAGCTGGTAAGCAGCAAGCTATCATTCGGAGAAAGTGTTTCTTTCTTATCCTCAAATAAAAAATCAATCCCGGGTTTGAAGGGACCCAGAATGTAAAATGCTTTCCCGTTCTGCCTCAGCCATTTTGTTCCTATTGTTCTGTTCTTCGATTTTACAAAATCCAGAGTGTAATCAAATTGATAATTTTTTTTGTCGCTAAAATTCATTTGTGAAAAAATTCTATCGGAATTAAAACCATCCCCCTGTTTTATATACCCATACTTTGCATATAAAGATAAATCTTGAACCGGCAAAAAATTAAAAACCAACTCGCGAAGAATTTGATCTTCGGAAATCTTCTGCGGCAAATTGTAATAGCGGTTAAATTCTACATCATTAATTCTATCAAACGAAGCAAACCTTCCTTGAATAAATCTGTCTTTGAAACTGATTCCGGCTTTACCAAAAGAAGTATTACCGATATTAATTTCGCGTGGACTGACATCAAGGAAGATTTTTCTTGCATAACCAAAATTATTTTCATCGTCCATTGATGAAAACCGATTTTTATCCCAGCTGCTTCCGGAAAGTTCTGTGCTAAGATTCACCCCTTCAAAAATATTTGCCGTGAAAGAAAAATTCCCGAGTTGTTTTAGTTCTGGCATCGGTAAAAAAACGAGCGGCAAATAAGAACCTTTTTTAATTCCTACAAAATTATATTTACCCAAACTTTCTTTTATATAATCGCCGTTGCCTTCGCCAACATAAGTGAACGATACATTATAAATGGAAGAAGCAGCTCCGGGTAAGTACTTATAATAAGTAAACTGCAGCAAGTTGATAAGCGTATCAACTTTTGAGTAAATACCCTGAGGTCTTCCTGTTGAATCCGGCCTGGCTAAAGAAACGCCTGACTTCACAGCAGCATTTCTGTCATTGCCAGCTTGTTTTAAGATGTTCAAATCACCTTCTGTAAACGAAATTTCAATTGGAGAGGTTTCATCATCACCTTCGCGGAAATACCCTATGCCAATTTTTAGTTTATCATTAAAAAGTTTTGTTGATAAATCAGCACCAAAAAAATTCCTTCGGAAGTTTTGATCTGTATATTGAAAATCAACCGAGATTCTGCTTACTGAAGTGATTAATCTTTTGGGTGTAAAGATTATAGTTGCATTTGAGTAATCAATTGTATAATCGAGGTTTTCTCCACGTCTCATTAATATACCATCAACATAAACGCGTTCGCTACCGGCAATAATTAGTATTGCTCTCTCATTATTAATTCCGTTTAAGCGGTACGGACCCTGATTTCCATCCTGTCCATAGTACTGGTTTGTATTAAATTTTCCACGCGCACTAGCTATTGCAAAAGCACCTTTTGTGCTGCCAAAATTAAACTCTCCTTTTAAACCTTGCAGGCGACGTGTTAATTGTGAAAACTCATTATCTCGAAGGTTCAAAACATAATCGCCGAATGTGCCGGTTGCATTTTTGTGTCGTAGCTCAATAAAAACTTTGTCTAACTCTTCAAGCGTTTCGGTATTCCCTTCTGCCTGGATTGGAGTGTTTTCGTCTGTTAGAGCAGCAACTAGTTCTATTTCATCAGAAAGTTTTCCGGCAAGCTGCAGCCGCAATCCGCTGTTGAGTTGAAAATCGCGGTTGGTGCCGATTGAAAACCCGCGCACAATTGCACCGCTCTTTTGAAGACCACGTCCAAAAATTGTTTCGC
>JBFLWC010000138.1:0-4501 GCA_040758415.1 Bacteroidota bacterium
CAGAATCCAGAGATACTTCGATGATTTTACAAACTTTGGATTCAATTTCAGCGAAAATTTTTACCCGAGAATTGATATCTCTGAGAACAAAAACCATATCAACGTTTCAGCAGAAATCCCCGGAGTAAAAAAAGAAAATATTAAAATCACATTGCAAGATAATATTTTAACAATAGAAGGGGAAAAGAAAAAAGAATCTGAAGAAAAAGAGAAAAATTTTTACAGAAGCGAAAGAATCTACGGTTCATTCAAACGCTGCTTCACGCTGCCAACTCAAGTAGATTCAGAAAACGTTGATGCAAAATTTGAAGACGGGACTCTTAACATTCAATTGAAGAAAATAGAATCAAAAGCAAAGAACGAAAAAGTTATAGAGCTGAAGTAATTGCTTCGGCTCTATAAAAATTTTTAATCATCTAAAAAGGATAATAAAATGGGAAAGATTATAGGCATTGATCTTGGAACGACTAACTCGTGCGTTGCAGTGATGGAGGGAAACGAACCGGTTGTAATTCCAAATTCCGAAGGCGGAAGAACTACTCCTTCTATTGTTGCGTTTACAAAAACCGGAGAAAGATTGATCGGTCAACCGGCTAAACGCCAGGCAATTACTAATTCGAAGAACACAATTTTTTCAATCAAACGTTTTATGGGAAGGAAAAGAGAAGAAGTTGATGTTGAAGCAAAAGAAGTTCCTTACAAAGTTGTTGCCGGTGATAACAATTCTGCAAGAGTTGAAATTGGCGATAGATTATATTCTCCGCCTGAAATAAGCGCAATGATTTTGCAAAAGATGAAAAAAACTGCTGAAGATTACTTAGGCCAGGAAGTTACAGAAGCAGTTATTACAGTGCCTGCTTATTTCAACGATGCACAAAGACAGGCAACAAAAGACGCAGGCGAAATTGCCGGATTGAAAGTAAAAAGAATTATCAACGAACCAACCGCAGCCGCGCTTGCTTATGGGCTGGATAAAAAACATAAAGAGGAAATGGTTGCCGTTTATGATCTTGGAGGCGGAACATTCGATATTTCTATTTTGCAATTAGGCGAAGGAGTATTTGAAGTTAAATCCACTAATGGTGACACTCATCTTGGAGGCGACGATTTTGACCAGCGCTTGATTGATTATCTTGCCGATGAATTCCAAAAACAAGAAGGAATTGATTTGCGCAAAGATCCGATGGCGCTTCAAAGATTGAAAGAAGCTGCAGAGAAAGCTAAGATAGAACTTTCATCGTCCATGCAGACAGATGTTAATCTTCCCTTTATCACCGCAACTCAAGAAGGACCGAAGCACTTAAACATTACACTTACGCGCTCTAAGTTTGAACAGCTGATTGATGATTTAATCCAAAGAACTGTTGGACCGTGCGAACGGGCTATGAAAGACGCCGGTTTAACAGCATCACAAATTGATGAAGTAATTTTGGTCGGCGGTTCTACGCGTGTTCCAAAAGTTCAAGAACTTGTTAAAAAACTTTTTGAAAAAGAGCCGCACAAAGGCGTTAACCCGGATGAAGTTGTTGCAGTCGGCGCAGCCATTCAAGGCGGTGTTCTTGCAGGTGATGTAAAAGATGTTCTCTTGCTCGATGTTACTCCCCTTTCGCTCGGCATTGAAACATTAGGAGGTGTATTTACAAAATTGATAGAAGCAAACACAACTATCCCAACAAAGAAGAGCGAAACATTTTCAACTGCATCGGATAACCAACCATCAGTTGAAATCCACATACTTCAAGGCGAACGTCCGATGGCTGCAGATAATAGAACGCTTGGAAGGTTCCATCTTGATGGCATTCCGCCGGCACCGCGCGGCATTCCACAAATTGAAGTTACCTTCGATATAGATGCAAACGGCATTTTGCATGTTGCCGCTAAAGATAAGGCGACAAACAAAGAGCAGAGTATAAGAATTACTTCTTCCAGCGGGCTTTCCAAAGAGGAAGTTGAAAAGATGAAACAAGCTGCCAAAGAGCATGCAGCAGAAGATAAAAAGAAAAAAGAGGCGGTAGAATTAAGAAATCAAGCTGATAATCTTATCTTCCAAACAAAGAAACAGATTGAGGAATTAAAAGATAAGATTACATCCGATCAAAAGAACCGGCTTGAAAGCGAAATAAAAAAAGTAGAAGACGCAATTGCAACAAACGATACGGAGAAGATAAAATTTGCAACAGATGCGCTGACAAAAGTATGGAACGAAATTGCCCAGAAATTATACCAGCAGCAAGGACCGCCTCCGGGTGCTCAACCTGGAAGCGAACAACACGCTGGCGGTGCACAGCAGCAAGCTTCATCGGATAAAAAAGGCGATGACGAAGTTGAAGATGCTTCATACGAAGTTGTTAACGACGACAAAAAATAATTTTGTATTAATTCATTAAAAATAAATTGGAGGTCAATATGACAGAGAATAAAGAAATGGTCGAAGTAAAGACCAAAAAAAGCTGGGAAGAATCACTCGAGAAGGAATCTTGGGTAGCTCCCCTAATTGATATATACGAAACAGCCGATGATTATTTTCTTACGGCACAAATGCCGGGCGTTTCAAAAGATAATGTGAAAATAAAACTTGAAGAGGGTCACCTCGTAATCATGGGAAGAATTGATTACGATGAGACACTTAACCGCAAATATGTTTTGAAAGAAACAGAAACCGGTAATTTCTATCGCAGGTTCAAAATTTCCGAAAGCATTGACGAACAAAATATTGATGCTAAACTGGAAAGCGGAGTTCTCAATGTAAAACTTCCAAAGCACGAGAGAGTAAAACCGAAGACGATTGAAATTAAGTAAGCGCAGAGGCTAGGAGATTGGAATTAGAAGATAGAATGAGTCCCGCTATTTAGCGGGACTTTTTTTATAAGATTATTACGTTAAATAATCAATCAGCTGCGAAAGTCTTTCTTTCATCTGTTTTCGATTCACAATGAAATCAACAAAACCATTTTCGAGCAAAAACTCCGAGCGTTGAAATCCTTCCGGTAAATCTTTTCCGATTGTTTGTTTAATTACACGCGGACCAGCAAAACCGATTAACGCTTTCGGTTCCGCAATTATTACATCGCCAAGCATAGCATAACTTGCCGTAACACCGCCTGTGGTGGGATTTGTAAGAACGGAAATGAAAGGTAATTTTGCTTCGGCAAGACGAGCAAGACGCGAGCTTGTTTTTGCCATCTGCATAAGCGAGAAAGCGCCCTCCATCATTCTTGCGCCGCCGCTTTGGCTTATAATAATCATCGGAATTTTTTCTTCATAAGCAACATCAATGGCACGCGCAATTTTTTCTCCAACAACAGAACCCATACTTCCGCCGATGAAATTAAAATCCATACAAGCAAACGAAACTTTTTTGCCTTCAATTTTTCCAATTCCGGTTTTTACCGCATCATTCAACCCACTTTTTTTAATTGTAGCAGGAATTCTATCTGAATATTTTTTTGTATCTGTAAATTCCAGCGGATCGCCCGACTTCATTTTTTTATCGAGTTCTTTGAACGATCCTTTATCAAGAAGAATAGAGATGTATTGACCGCTTCCAATTCTAAAATGAAAATTACACTTTGGACAGCACCATACATTCACTTCAAGTTGTTTATTGTGAATTATCTCTCCGCACTCTTCACACTTTGACCACAGCCCATCGGGAATGTCTGCCTTCTTGCTGTCGCGGGAAATATTTTCTTTTTTTCTTTTGAACCATCCCATCTATTTCTTTCTCTCAACGTTTGCGAACAAAGTTATAACATGATTCGGTTGTGATGTATCATTAGTGAAAAGAGTTACAGTTCTTGTTAGTTTCCCTTCGCGGTTGGCTGTGTCTAAATTAATCCTTATACTTCCGCTCTCACCGGGTTTAAGAGTTTTACTGCTTAGAAGAGCTGCCGTGCAGCCGCAGGAAGTTTTGATGTCGTTTATTTCCAGAACACCGTTTCCTTCATTTGTAAATCCAATTGTTACATCAACTATCTTACCTTCTTCAACAGTGCCGAAGTTGTGTTCGGTTTTATCCAATTTTAGTTTTGGATTTTTTCCGTCTTTAGAGGGCATCGGTGCATTTTTATCTAGAACTACTCCTGTAAGTGTAAATTTGAATACGGGCGTTTTGGGGTCGTTTGAAAAAACAGATATAAATTTTTCCTGTGGACCTAACCTATTTTCTGAATTAAACTCAACTTTTATTGTTGTTTTTTCTCCCGGCTTTAAATTATTTTTTTCAAGTTTAGCAACTGTACAACCGCACGATGCATCAACACGTTTTATCTTGAGATCGGAACTGCCTCTGTTTTCAACCTCAAAGCTGTACTTAACAATCTCCCCCTCTCTAACCTGACCAAAATCATAATGAGTAAGTTTTGCCGCTATCTTAGGCGCGTTTTGCGCAGTTACTGAAGCTGCTGCAATCAACAAAAACAACAGGATACTTTTTTTCATGCCTTCACCTTTGGAATAAATTTTTTGAAATAATTTGGCTCCAGATAATCGTAGTTATAAG
>JBFLWC010000139.1:0-2552 GCA_040758415.1 Bacteroidota bacterium
GTTTTGAATTTTGGATTTTGGATTTTGAATTTTGGACCGAGGATCATTTTAAATTGTTAATCAAAAGTACAAACTCGCCTTTAAGTTTTTCTTCCGTAACAATTTTCAAGATTTCAGCAGCTGTTCCGCGAAAGAATTTTTCTGTAGGCATAGTCAAATCGAATGCTACAACAATTTGAGAAGAGCTTCCAAAGATTTTTAATAGATCGGTTAAAATTGCTTTGAGCCGGTACGGTGTTTCCATCAATACAATTAATTCTTTTATGCTTTTCAATCTCAGCAATTCTTTTTTCCTCCACTCACTTTTAGGAGAAAGCCAGCCGGCGTAATAAAATCTATCAATGTTAAATCCCGAACCAACTAATGCTGGAAGAATTGAACTTGCGCCAGGAACCGGGGCAATATCAATCTTTGCGTTGATGCACATTTGAACAAGCTTTGTCCCCGGATCGGAAAAAAGAGGTGTGCCGCAATCCGTAATTAAAGCAGCTGATTTCTCCTCCAAAATTTTTTGTAATATCTCGCGGGATGCTTCTTCTTCGTTGTGTTCATTGAGCGAGAATAATTCTTTTTTTATTTGGAAATGTGAAAGTAATCGTCTCGCTTCTTTAAATTCTTCACAAATAATAAAAGCAACTTCCTTAAGAACATTAAGCGCACGTAAAGAGATATCGTTGTAATTACCGATTGGTGTTGATACTATGTAGAGTTTTGAATTCATTTTACCGCGGATGCGCAGAGAAGTTCTTTGTGTTCTCAGCGTCTTTGCTGTTAATTTTTATATTGGTTTTTGCAGCTCATCCAATAACTGTTCTATCATCACAATTCTTTTTTCACCTGTTTGTCTATTCTTCAATTCAATATTCCCGTCTTTCAAATTTTTCTCACCTACTATCACTTGAAGCGGCATTCCGAGAAGGTCAGCATCATTAAATTTGAACCCTGCACTTACATCGTTTCTGTCGTCGTACAATACTTCATAACCATCAGCAATCAATTCGATATAAATTTTTTCACAAGCTGTTGAAACTGCATTGTTCTTCATGTTCAATCCGATAAGATGAATATCAAATGGATTGAGGGGGTCTTTCCAAACAATTCCTTTGTCGTCGTAATTCTGTTCTATAAAACATGCAAGAATTCTTTCTACACCAATTCCATAACTGCCCATTACAACCGGTTTTTCCTTCCCATTTTCATCAAGATACATAACACCGAGCGCCTCGGAATATTTTGTTCCGAGTTTAAAAATGTGTCCAAGTTCGATTGCCTTGAAGACCTCTAAGTTTGAAGCGCAGCGGATACATTTTTCTCCGTTCTCTGCTGTTCGCAAATCAAAATATTCAATATTTGGCACATCGCGTTGTAAATCAATTCCGCCGATGTGATAATCATTTCTGTTAGCGCCGCTGTAAAGATTATTCCCTTCTTTTAAAAGATTATCGGCAATGATTCTATGTTTGAAGTCAATCGGTCCAATTGAGCCTGCATCTGCACCTGTAATTTCTTTTAATTCTTCCGGATGAGCCGGTCGAACATTCCCTCCGAGTAAAGAATTTAATTTCGTTTCATTCACTTCATCATTTCCAAGCATCAGCACAAGAACAGGCTGCCCATCGTGAATATAGATTCTCGATTTTGCTGTTTCGTGTTCATCAATTTTTAAGAACACACAAAGCTCGTCAATTGATCTTACATTCGGTGTGAAAATTTCATAAACAGTTTTGCTTTCTGCATGCCGTTTAACAGGTTCAGCAAAGGATTGAGCAACTTCTGCATTAGCAGCGTATCCGCACTTCTCACAAAAGGCAACTGTGTCTTCACCGGCATCGCTTTTAACCATAAACTCTTCTGATTTACTTCCACCCATTGCGCCGCTTGATGCGCCTACTACAAAATATTTCAGACCGCATCTGTCAAAAATTGCCCGGTATGCTTTATCGTGAAGTGCATAACTAACATCCAATCCTTCAAAATCTTTATCGAGAGAGTAAGCGTCTTTCATTATAAATTGTCTTCCGCGTATAACGCCGCTGCGCGGACGAGGTTCGTTTCTAAATTTGGTTTGAATCTGATACCAGATTTGCGGCGTGTCTTTGTATGAAACCACGGCACCTTTGGCGTGGTATGCAACAATTTCTTCGTGGGTGGGTGCTAAAACGTAGTCGCGGTTCTTTATTTGAAAAAGAATATCACCGAATGCTTCAACTCGTCCTGTCTTTTCCCAAATCTCTTTTGGATTGAGCGCCGGAAAGTGAAATTCCTGCCCGCCGATTGCATTCATCTCCTGCCGGATAATCTCCATAATTTTTCTAAGCACTTTGTATCCCAGCGGCAGCCAGGTATAAATTCCGGCTGAAACCTGCCTGACTAATCCGGCGCGTATCATTAAAATGTGGCTTGGTATTACTGCTTCGGAAGGAACTTCCTTCAATGTTGGTATGAATGATTTGCTTAATCTCATCAGAAAAATATCTTTGTTATTAAATGTTGGGCAAAGATAAGAAATGAGATTACGAATTGGAAATAATTGTCCGTGCTACTATTGTTTC
>JBFLWC010000140.1:0-5999 GCA_040758415.1 Bacteroidota bacterium
TTTTATTTCTTGTTCTGGTGCTAACGCTTCCGGCAGCCGCACAAAAAAAACTGACACTTCAAGAAGCAATTTCAATCGCGCTTCAGAAAAACACTGCCTTAATAAAATTAAAAAACAATCTTGCTAGCAGCGAATCGCAATTGAAAAATGCTTACGGTCTATTAATTCCAAGTCTTGGCGCACAAAGTGGATGGAACTGGCAAAGAATTGATGATATCGGCGGTCCACAAAGAGACTTTTTAGGAAATGTTAGAATCTTTCCTCCTTCAGTAATTGAAAACAGAAATTATAATATTGGAATAGGAGGGAACGTAACTTTATTTGACGGGCTTGCAAACTATGCTACAATTTCTCAAAGGGAAGACAATCTAAAATCGAACGAATACAATATTGCAAAACAAAAACAGAATATAGTTTATCAGACCACGGATTTTTATTACACTGTTTTAAATGCAGAGGAGTTGATGAAAGTGCGCGAAGAAAATGTAAAATATTTCAAGAGACTTTACGAGACGGTTCAGGAAAGAAATAAATTGGGTGCAGTTACACTTGCAGATGTTTATTCATCGCAAGTTCAACTAGGAAATGCAGAGCTTACTTTAATTCAGGCACAGAACACTTATGAAACTTCAAAAGCAACTTTACTGAATTACCTTGGTTTGAATGTGCTGGAAGATTACATATTAGTTGATCCTTTTGCTTCTATCAAAGTTATTGATACTGATTCCCACTTAAGAAATTTTGAAGATATGCAAACGATGGTAAACACAGCTTTAGACAACCGCTTTGATTATAAGAGCCAGCTGCTTAGTGTTAGTGCTGCACAGAGCGGAATAACAATTGCAAAGAGAGGTATATTCCCATCGCTTAGTGGCAGTTATTCATATTCAACGTCGGCATTAACAACTCCAAGCTTATTTAACAGGAGAATTTTGAATATTGGTCTAACACTCAGCATACCAATCTTTTCTAACTTCAACACAGAAAGCCAAATTCAATATGCGCAGGTGAATGCTATGAATGCGCAGGAAGATCTTATTGCTTTAGAGCGGCAAATAAAAATTGAAATCAAACAATCGTTTTTAGATTTAATGGCTGCAAAAAAAAGTTTGGACGTTGCACTTAAAAATGAAAGAGCAGCAGAAGAAACGAGGAAGATCAATCAAGAAAGATATAACCTTGGCTCTGCAACTTTGCTTGATGTCTTGCAAGCCAACAGAGATTATATAGATGCCTTGAGAAATAAAATTAATGCTATGTATGATTTCTACCGTCAGTATGATAAACTCAACAATGCCGTAGGCAGATTAGATTTTTCAAAATATGAATAAAATTATTACAAGGAGTTAAATAAAATGGCTAACAGAAAAAAATCGAAAAAGAAACTTTTTATATTTAGCGGGTTAGGACTTCTTCTTGTAGTTGTTCTTTTACTTGTTATTTTGGGCGGCAGCAAAGAAGAAATAGTTGCTGTTCAAACAGAAAAAGTTGAGAAGAGAAACGTTACACAAGTTGTTTCTGCAACAGGAAAAATAAATCCGGTTTATCAAGTTAAGATAAGTGCAGAAGCAACCGGTGAGATAGTATATCTTGGCGTAAAAGAAGGAGACGTTGTTAAAAAAGGGCAACTTCTTGTAAGAATAAAGCCTGATATTTATGAAGCACAGAGGAATAGAGCAGCCGCCGCATTGGCTCAAGCAAAAGCATCGCTTGCTTCTACTAAAGCGGTTCTTGAAAGAGTTGAAGCCGAATACAAACGTGTTCAAGGACTTGCACAAAAAGGTCTTGCAAGTGAAGCCGAACTTCAAACAGCCAAATCTTCTTACTTCCAAACTTTGGGAACTTTCGAATCGCAATCATCTTTTGTTAACCAGTCTGAAGCTACGTTAAAAGAAACGAATGAAACTTTGAGAAAAACAACAATCTATGCGCCGATGGATGGAACTATCATTAAGTTAGATGTAGAGCTTGCAGAGCGTGTTCTTGGTAGCAACTTTAGCCCTGGTACAGAAATTTTAACTGTTGCAGATCTAAGTCAAATTGAAGCTCAAGTTAATGTAGATGAAAACGACGTGGTTCTTATCTCTGTTGGCGATACTGCAAAAATTAATGTTGACGCCTTTCCTGCTAAAACATTTAAAGGTGTTGTAACTCAAATTGGCAACAGCGCAGTTACAAAAGGTCTTGGCACTCAGGATGAAGTTGTGAACTTCGAAGTTAGAATCCGCTTAATAAAACCTGATAACAATTTAAGACCCGGAATGTCTTGCGATGCCGATATCGAAACCGAAACCAAACAAAATATTTTAACCGTTCCTATTCAGAGCGTTACTGCAAGAGTTGAAAAACCGAAAATGATGACTGACGGAGGAAGTGAAGGGGTAGGTGGAAACGAGGCAAAACCCAAAAACAATAAGAGCAATAAACCGAAAGAAGTTGTATTCGTAGTTAAAGATAACAAAGCGAAAATGATTGAAGTAAAAACCGGAATTAGCGACGACACATATATCGAAATTCAGAGTGGTTTGAAGGGCGGCGAAGAAATTGTGAGCGGTCCGTATCGCGCGATATCGAAAGAATTAGAAGATGGTTCAAAAGTATCTTTGCAATCTAAGCGTAAAGGATCTGAAAAAGAGAAAAAGTAAATCAAACAAAGTACGGAACTAAAATGAACATCATTAATATTGAACACATAGCAAAAATATATCAGGTCGGCAGTGAAGAAGTTCATGCGCTTAGAGATGTTTCTCTTGGAATAAATAAAAACGAATACGTTGCAATTATGGGTCCGTCCGGTTCGGGTAAATCAACCTTGATGAATATTCTCGGTTGTTTAGATACGCCTACAAAAGGAAACTACAACTTCAAAGACGTCAATGTAAGTCAGATGAACGATAATGAATTAGCGGCAATAAGAAACAGAGAAATTGGATTTGTTTTCCAAACCTTTAATCTGCTGCCACGGTCCGACGCATTGCATAATGTTGAACTGCCACTGATTTATGCAGGAGTTTCGTCTTCGGATAGAAAAGAAAGAGCCCGTCTTGCATTAGAGCAAGTCGGTTTATCCGATCGTATTCATCACAAACCCAATGAACTTTCCGGCGGACAAAGACAACGTGTTGCAATTGCGCGTGCGCTTGTTACTAATCCCTCTATAATACTTGCCGATGAACCGACCGGTAACCTTGATACAAAAACCGGCGAAGATATTATGGCGCTTTTTAATGAAATCTATGAACTTGGCAATACAATTATACTTGTAACTCATGAAGAATATATTGCAGAACATGCAGAGCGCATAATAAGAATTAGAGACGGTTTGATTGAGAAGGATGAAAACGTTTCTAAACGTTACGTGCCAAAGAAAAACGGCGCATCAAAAGAATGAGTAGAACAGATTTCTAATTTGTTGCGCATCAAAAGATGAAGATAAGTAGTGGCTGTCTCAAAAGTAATTATTTTTTAAAAATGGAACACAGAAAAAAAACAGATTGTAACTGATTTTCGCGGATTTCATATTTGAAAAATTACTTTTGAGACAGCCCATCAAAAGAACGAAGGAATAAAAGATGAACAATTTTTTATTTGAATTGAGAGAAGGATTGGCTATATCTGTCGGTGCAATTAGAGCAAATAAAATCCGTGCTGTATTAACAACGCTCGGAATTGTAATCGGTATTGCATCTGTAGTTTTGATGTCAACTGCAATTAAAGGTGTAGATAATGCATTCCAAACCGGCGTTGCTTCTTTAGGTTCGGATAATCTTTACATTGATAAATGGGAATGGTTCAATAACGATATCCCCTGGTGGGAAATGCGCAACCGCCGTAACCTTACTCTTAACGATTATCGTAAATACAAAGAACTTGCAAAACTTCCTTTGGCTACAGCACCTACAGTTTGGTCTACTCAAACATTAAAATACAAAGAGAGGAATGTTGAGTTCATCTTTATTCAAGGCACTAACGACGAGTATATAAAAACAACAAATCTTAATTTCAACGAAGGAAGATTTTTTAATGAGTTGGAAAGCAGCGGCGGAAGAGAGGTTGTTGTTCTAGGCAGTGAAGTGGCAAAAAAATTATTCCCGCGTGGAAATGCTCTAGACCAATTTATAAAGATAAAGGGGCACAAATTCAAAGTTGTTGGCGTTCTTGCAGAACAGGGAAGCTGGGTTATGGGAAATTTTAATCCCGATAACCAGGCTTTCATTCCCATTCAAAATGTCTTTAAGTATTTCCAGAGCCAAACGTTCAGAAGTGTTACTTTCAATGTGCGCGCACCTAACAGCCAAATGGTAGAAGCCGTGAAAGAAGAAGCGGTTGGAATTATGAGAAGAGTGCGCGGTTTGAGATATGATCAGCCGAATGATTTTTCTATCAATCAGCAGGAAGCACTGCTTAATACGATCAACTCAACAGTCGGAGTTATTCAGATTGCTGGATTGTTGATAACGGGGCTATCTCTCTTTGTTGGTGCAATAGGAATTATGAATATTATGTTTGTTTCGGTAAAAGAGAGAACGCGCGAAATCGGAATTAGGAAAGCTATCGGTGCAAAAAGGAGAACTATTCTCGGTCAGTTCATTACGGAATCTGCTATCATTTGTTTGATAGGCGGATGCATCGGATTGATCATAGCAATAATTCTGAGTTTGGTAATCAACCAATTTTTACCAACGTCGGTTCAAATAGATGCGTTCGTTCTTGCAATTGTAATTTCTATTATAACCGGAATAATTTCCGGATTTGCACCTGCATACACAGCAGCTAAATTAGATCCAGTAGAAGCATTGAGGTATGAGTAATGAAAATCTTTGAAGTAATAAAAATTGCTTTAAGTTCACTTCGCACAAATCGGCTGCGTTCGGTGTTAACAATTCTTGGAATTGTTGTTGGAATTTTTTCGATCATTGCCATCAGCACCATAATAGAAATGCTTCAAGAGAGCATTGAAAAAGGAGTTTCTCAGTTAGGTCAAAATACTTTTCAAATTCAGAAATGGCCAGCAGTCCGCACCGGACCGGGCAGCGATTCAAGATTTAGAAATAGGCCGGACATAACTCTTGAAGAATTTTTTCTGCTGAAAGAAAAACTTGTGGAAGCAAAATACGTTGGAGCAGAACAATGGAATTTTGGAAAACAATTGAAAGCAGGAAACAGAGAAACTAATCCGAATGTTCCGGTTACAGGTATTACTCCGGAAGCTTTTCCGAACAACAAGTGGGTTGTAGAAGACGGACGGGCTTTCAATGATCGAGATGTTCAACGTTATGAAAATTTTATTGTGCTTGGTTCCGATGTTGCTAAAAAACTTTTTCCAAATCAAAATGCTGTAGATCAAATTGTAACTTTGGACGGGCACAAACTTAGAGTTGTTGGAGTTCTTGAAAAGCAGGGCGATGTTTTTGGACAAAGCCAGGATAATTTTGCTATTATGCCTATTACAACATTTCAAAATTTTTACGGTAAACGCGCTAGAAGTATTAATATTACCGTTATGTCTTACGATAAAGAATCATACAACGATTTAATTGAGATTGCTGAAGGATATTTTAGAACAATACGGGGTATTAAAGCCGGGGAAGAAAATAATTTTGATATTTTCTCGAACGAGTCTGTGCTCACACAAATAAATCAAATAACTTCCGGAGTCCGCATCGGCTCTATTGTGGTTGCGGCAATTGCATTGCTTGCAGCCGGAGTTGGAATTATGAATATAATGTTGGTTTCGGTAACAGAAAGAACACGAGAGATTGGAATTAGAAAAGCAATCGGTGCAAGAAAATTTAACATACTCATCCAATTCCTGATAGAATCTGTAACACTTAGTTTAATTGGAGGAACAGCAGGGATAATTCTTGGTGTTGCCGTAGGAAATTTTGCCGGTTCTTTTTTAGAAGCTACTGCGGTTATACCGATTGATTGGGTAATGATTGGCGTGATGTTATGTATCATCATTGGCGTTAGTTTTGGAACCTATCCTGCATACAAAG
>JBFLWC010000141.1:0-5932 GCA_040758415.1 Bacteroidota bacterium
GACATAACAGAAAAATATGCAATATTAGCAATTGATAATTCGGTATCCCACAAAGGAAAAAAATCGGTACTAATTTCAATTTCGCAAAACCATCCTCTAAAACAGTCTGTTTATAATTGGGTAAGAAGAATAGAGGGATTAGAAGTCTCAAGTATTTACGAGCTTGAAGGATGGATTAAAACAGAGGGAATACAAAAATCTCCATACTTTGAAATTCAATGCTGGGATAAAAATAAAATAATAGGAAGAGCTTCTACAGAACAAATGTATTCCTTAACAGGAACAAAAGACTGGCGATATCTAAAAACTATTTTCACTATTCCAAAAGGTATGGTTAAAGTCTTGCTGGTTGCCGGAGTTAGAAGCTCCGAAAACAACGGTGGTAAAGTTTGGTTCGATGATATACAGATCAGAAAAATCAGGTAATGTTATTAAAAGGTATCATTACTATGTAAATTAGTCATTTATCATTAGTCATTGGTTTTTCGTACTTCGTAATTTGTTTCACCTTGCCTAATATTAATTTGCAGCAGCGGACTTGTTTTCCTATTTTTGCAAAGCCAAATGTCAAAGAAAATAATCATAGCAATAGACGGTCCCGCCGGTTCTGGCAAAAGTACAGCTGCTAAAAACATTGCACAAAAACTCGGGTTCACTTATTTAGATACAGGGGCTATGTACCGGGCAATAACTTTTATTGCTTTACGGAAACGTATTGCGGAAGATGTTTCTAAAGTTGTTGAACTTGCACGGGGAATTAATCTAAAACTGGAATTTGAAAAAGGAACAACGAGGGTTTTTGTTGACGGAGAAGAAATAACCGAACTGATTCGAAGCGCTGAAGTAAATGCTAAGGTTAGCGACATTAGTAAAATTCCAGAAGTACGCGCAGAGCTGGTTAAGATTCAAAAAAAAATGGGGGATGAAGGAAATATTGTTGCTGAAGGAAGGGATGTTACAACTGTAGTTTTTCCGGATGCTAATTTGAAAATTTTTTTGACTGCATCTATTGATGAACGCGCACGGAGACGCTACAAAGAGTATCAGGAAAAAAATGTTGCAATCTCTCTTGATGAAGTAAAAGCAAATCTTGAAAAGCGCGATAGAATTGACAGCGGACGGGAAGTTAGTCCTTTGAAAAAAGCTGATGACGCGATCGAGTTTGATAACACAAACATTTCTATCCCCGACGAGCTGGAACAACTTATGAAAAAAATTGAAGAGGTTCTGAGTAACTGAGTGCCTGAGTTTAAGAAAATTTGATTGCTAACAGCTAACAGCTAACAGCTAACAGCTAATAGCTATATAATGCCATCACAAAATAACTAATGTAAAACTAATATAAGTCTGCTAAGATTTTCTAGGATGGCGGAAAATTTGAGGCAGAAAAATGTAATTAGGAGTTCAGATGTCCGTACTAGAAAAAGATGCTAAGCCAAAAGTATCTAAAGCAAAAAAGGAAAGATTCATCAATGCAGATGAATACTCTTCTGAAGATTTACAAGAATTAACCAAACTTTATTCCGAATCATTCCGCGATATAAAAGAGGGCGAAATTGTTTCGGGAAAAATTGTTGGTGTTAATGCAGATAACGTTGTTGTGGATGTAGGTTTTAAATCTGACGGCACAATTTCAAAAGCAGAATTCAGCTCGACCGAAGAGATAAGGATTGGCGAAAATGTTGATATCGTTATTGAAAGCGTTGAAGATGAAGATGGAAATTTGGTTCTCTCCAAAAAGAGGGCAGACTTTCTAAAGATATGGGGAAGAGTTATGGATTCTTATGAAAATGAAAAAGTTCTTCCCGGAAAAATTCTAAAACGTATTAAAGGTGGAATGGTTGTTGACTTGATGGGGATAGAGGCGTTTCTGCCCGGTTCGCAAATTGATATCCGTCCTGTTCGCGACTTCGATGCATTTGTAGGGCAAACGATGGACTTCAAAATAGTGAAGGTCAATGTCCCAACTGAAAATATCGTTGTATCCCATAAAGTCCTTATTGAAGAAACAATCTCCGATCAGCGCAAAGAAATTCTTGACAAACTTGAGAAGGGACAAATTCTTGAAGGAACAGTTAAAGCGATTACAGACTTCGGTGTATTCGTTGATCTGGGAGGTGTTGATGGTCTGGTTCACATTACCGATTTGAGCTGGGGAAGAATTAGCCACCCCAGCGAAGTTGTTAAGCTCGATGAGAAGATTAAAGTTGTTGTTACGGATTTTGAAACAGAACGTAAAAGAATTTCCCTCAGCTTAAAACAACTGCTGCCTCATCCATGGGAAAACATCTCCGATAGGTATAATATTGGCGATAAAGTTTCCGGACGGGTTGTATCGCTAACAGATTACGGTGCATTTATCGAGATCGAAAAAGGTGTAGAAGGATTAATTCACATTTCCGAGATGAGTTGGACTCAGCATATCAGCCATCCATCTCAATTTGTTTCGATGGGACAAGTTGTTGACGCGGTGATTTTAAGTCTCGATAAAGATGATAAGAAAATTTCTCTTGGTATGAAACAGTTGACACCGGATCCGTGGTCCGACTTATTGAAAAAATATCCGGTCGGTTCGCAGCATCAAGGTATTGCACGTAACTTGACAAACTTCGGTGTGTTCGTTGAACTTGAACCCGGTATTGACGGACTTGTTCATATCAGCGATCTTTCATGGACAAAGAAAATACGCCACCCCGGAGAAGTTGTAAAAAAAGGAGACAAGATTGATATTGTTGTTCTTGGCGTTGATACAGAATCGAGAAAAATTTCTCTTGGTCATAAGCAGATCAATGCTAACCCGTGGGAAAATTTTGAGAAAGAATATGCAGTAGGGAAAAAATCGGAAGGTAAAATTGTCCGCATCATCGAAAAAGGATTGATTGCAGAACTTCCGCTTGGCGTTGATGGATTCATTCCTGCAACTCAACTTTCTACATCGAAAATAAAAAATCTTTCTTTCTCTTTTCCGATTGGAACAAAACTAGACTTGAGAGTTGTTGAGTTCGATAAAGAGAATAAAAAAATTGTTCTAAGTGCTCTTGCAGATTTGAAAGAGAAATCTGATGAAGAAATTGCAAAATATATTTCAGACTATAAGTTAGAAAAAGTATCGGTTGCAGATCTGAAGCAAGCAGATGCAGGCAAGTTTGATTCATCCGATTTTAATTTGTACGAAGAGAGCAAGCCCGTGGTTCAGACGCAGATTCAACCACAGCCGGCTGAAGCCGAAAAGAAGAAAGAAGGATAGCTGAAGTCATTGGTCAATTGTCATTGGTCATTTAAAAAATAATGATAAATGATAAATTACAAATGAATTAATGACGATTGACCAATGACTAATGACCAATGACCAATGGACAAAGTTGCTTTCTATACATTAGGTTGTAAACTGAATTTTTCAGAGACATCAACTATCGGCGCTCAATTTCTGAAACACGGTTTTAATATTGTTGATTATAACGATAGAGCAGACGTGTATGTTATCAACACATGCACGGTTACGGATAATGCAGACCGCGAGTGCCGTCAAATTGTCCGCCGCGCTTTGCGTAATAATCCGGATGCTTTTGTTGTGGTTACAGGATGTTATGCACAGCTTCGTTCCGATGAAATTGCTAAGATTGAAGGTGTTGATGCAGTTCTTGGAAGCAGCGAAAAGTTTAATCTTTTTTCATACATCGAAAATTTTGAGAAGAAAAATTTATCGTGCATTTTTGTTTCGCCCACAGAAAAATTAGATTTATTCTATTCATCTTTTTCAACCGATACGAACAGCCGCACACGCGCGTTTTTTAAAATTCAGGACGGATGCGATTACAAATGTTCCTTCTGCACAATTCCTTTAGCACGGGGAACAAGCAGAAGCGCAGCTCCGGATGTAGTTATAAACGAATTTAAAAATTTATTAAAAGCCGGTTATAAAGAAATTATTCTCACCGGCGTTAACGTTGGAGATTATCAAAATATCCATTCTCCTTCTCTTGCTCTTGAAGTGGAACATAAACAAGAGATGAAAATAGATCTTTATTCATTACTGAAGATGATGCTGGAATCCGCCGAAGGCGGGGAAGGCGATTACAGAATTAGAATAAGTTCGATTGAACCGAATCTTCTTACGGATGAAATTTTGGATTTAACAGCGAATGATGAAAGAATGTGTAATCATTTTCACATTCCATTGCAAAGCGGAAGCCAAAAAATTTTGAAGCTGATGCAAAGACGTTACCGCATGGAAGATTATGAAAAATTAATTTTCAAAGCGCACAATAAAATTAAAGATCTTGGAATTGGAGTTGATGTTATTGTTGGTTTCCCTGGAGAAACGGAAGAAAATTTTTTAGAGACATATAATTTTTTAAAGAATCTGCCGGTTTCTTATCTCCACGTTTTTACCTACTCGGAAAGACCGAACACAAAAGCAATCGGGTTGCCCGGTAACGTTGATATTGTTGAACGAAAGCGCCGCAGTAATATGTTGAGAATCCTGGGTGAAAAGAAACGTCGTCAGTTTTATCAAGAAATGATAGGGAAGGAATTAACTGTTCTCTTTGAACACGAAGAGCATAATGGATTTATGAAAGGATTTTCTTCTAATTATGTTAGAATAAAAGCGCCGTATAGTTCGGAAATAATTAATAAATTTGTGAAGGTAAAAATTGCGGAGGTTGATGAAAACATTTGTACAGCTGAGGATATCTCAATTGACAAATCAATAAACATTCAGGCAGATTAAAAATGAAAAATATTATTTCTCTCGTTGTACTAATGTCATCAACAATTTTTGCACAGACAATAGACACAATACCTATACATCTTTCCGGAAAAAGTCTCATCGAATTAAAGCAGCTTTCGGCAATCAACATCCAGCATCCAGCATCCAGTATCCAGCATCCAGCATCCAGCATCCAGTATCCAGCATCCAGCATCCAGTATCCAGTATCCAGTATCTCGCGAAAGGACAAGCACTATCCAGAGTTAACTATTCAAGATTTTAGTTCAGAAAAAAAGAACCCGGCTTTGGGAATCTTGTATTCACTTCTTCTTCCCGGAATGGGAGAGCTTTATGCAAATAGATACGATAATGGAAAATATTTTACAATTGCTGATGCTGTTTTGTGGGGCGTCTTTGCCGGCTTCAACATTTATGGAAACTGGCAGGAAAATAATTACAAATCATTCGCACAATCTAATGGCGCAGTAAAACTAGATGGAAAAAATGCCGACTACTTTGCCAACATCGGTATTTATCAAAGTATAGACGACTACAACACAGCGATGGAATTAGACCGCCGCTTCGAGAAAGTTTATAGCAGCTCAACATACTACTGGAAATGGACCGATGACAACCAGCGCAAAGAGTACCGCAGTATGTGGTTATCAAGCGAGCAAGCATTTACAAATGTTCGGTTTGTAGTTGGTGCTTTAATACTGAACCGTCTTATCTCCGCAATTAATGCTGTGCGGATGGTTTCCGCTTACAACAAAAATCTTTCTTTGGAGACAAGCTGGAACATTTCGGTTGGTGTTGAGAATAATTCCTCTTTACCGCCCTCACTTACATTTAGTTTTGTGAAAGCATTTTAACCTATTATATAAAGTGCTTGCGGTTTTAATTTGCCGCAGAATGCGGGTGAACCAAACTTATAATGTATATACCATTTTTGACTTATTAATTCACCTTACGCATGAAAGTTTTTCAATCCGTCAACTGACGGATTCATTGTGCCTCTGCGAGAGATATTTCGGCTACTTTAACAATGTAGTTATGTTAGGTCAAAGGAGGAGTGTACGTACTATAATTTTTTTATGTAATAACTCTTTAAAAATGTCATAGAAAGGACTCGATAGAAATGTCAGTAAAAATTAGCTTGAGTAAATCATTAAAGCAGGAAACTCAAGATGGAAGGAATACTGACAATGAGTCAAAAAGAAG
>JBFLWC010000142.1:0-6797 GCA_040758415.1 Bacteroidota bacterium
AGCAATATTTCAGCCCAGTGGGATTTAAGTCTTTCGATGGGTTTCGATTTCAAATCGTCTCCATCTTTTAGAGATTACATAAACATGAGTTTTGCATCGTCCGGTAACCAAATAGCGTCGTTCAAAAGCGCAATTAGTTTTTCCGGAGAAGCCGATTATAAAATTGCAGAATCATTTGCTCTTGGATTAGAATACAATTTATCGCTCGATTCCTATAACACTCCATTTGGTATCGGCGGCATTTATGAAATTTCATATAACATGCACCGCCCATCAATTTTAGCATATTATATAATTCCGGGCGAAGGGTATCAATTCAAATTAGGCGGCGGTGCCGGACCGCGTTTCATTTCACTTTCAGAACGGATAATTGATACGGAAAATTATAATTCATCCGGAGTTGGATTTGTTCTGAAAGCTGAAGGCAACACAATGTTCAGTAAAGATTTTTACGCGCTGATCGGCTTAAATTTCCGTTACGATTTATCCGGCGAATTTTCTAATCCGAATACAAGTTTAATAAACAAAACAATCAATGAGAAAATGAATTTAAATTCTATCTCGTTTGGAATTTATCTTGGCGTAACATTTATTCTATAAAAAGGTGCAGCTTGAATTCAATTGAAGCTATCATTCTCGGTATCATACAGGGTATAACCGAATTTCTTCCTATCAGCAGCACGGGCCATTTAACCGTAGCCGGTAAGTTGATGAATTTAATTTCATCAGAAAATCCGGAACACTGGACAGCTTTCATTGCTGTAATTCAGCTCGGAACTCTTCTGGCTGTGCTGATCTATTTCTGGAAAGACTTGTTTTTAATAGTGCAGGATTTTTTTCGAGACAATTTGATTAAGCGGAAAAAATTTGATGCACAAACAATCAACTCAAAAATGGGTTGGTATTTGGTCATAGCAACGCTGCCGGTTGTTCTAATTGGATTGGGATTCAAACAGATTATCGAGGGAGCGCTGACAAAAAATTTGTATCTTATTTCCGGAAGTTTGATTACACTTGCCTTAATTCTTGCTGCAGCAGAGAGATTAGGAAAATTTACACGTCAATCGAAAGATTTAAAATGGTATGATGCACTGATAATTGGTTTCGCTCAATCGTTTGCTTTAATTCCCGGTTCTTCTCGCTCCGGCACAACAATAACAGCTGGGTTATTTCTCGGGTTCAACCGCGAAACTGCTGCGCGATTTTCTTTTTTAATGAGTATTCCTGCAGTAGCAGCAAGCGGTTTGCTGGAATTCTACCAATCGCTAAAATACATTGATTTCAATGGAACAATTAATTTGATAGGCGCAACAATTGCTTCTGCAATCGTAGGTTATCTTTCAATAGAATTTCTTCTCCGATACTTAAAAAAAAATTCTACATTTGTCTTTATTGTTTACAGAATTATTGCCGGTGTAATAATTTTGCTTCTTCTTGAAAGAGGAGTAATTTTATCTTGAAGAGGAGATAATGCTAAGAAAAAATTTTATTCTGCTTTTAACTATAACAACGTTACTTTTGTTTGCTGCTTGTAAACCAAAAGTAATTCAAACAACAGAAGAAGGAGCTACTGTGGATCAACTGATGAATTTAAAAGAAGGCGAAAAGTTAGTTGCAGTTGTAGAAACTAATATGGGAACAATAGATATAGAACTTTTTGCAAAGCAAACGCCAAAGACTGTTCAAAATTTTGTTGCGCTTGCAGCCAAAGGTTATTATAACAACTTAATATTCCACCGTGTTATAAAAGATTTTATGATTCAAGGAGGAGACCCCACCGGCACAGGCGCCGGCGGCGAAAGTATTTATGGAAAAAAATTTGATGATGAAATCGTCTCTTCACTCAGACACAACGATGCTGGAATACTCTCTATGGCAAACGCAGGACCAAACACAAATGGAAGTCAATTCTTCATCACAGTAATACCCACTCCCTGGTTGGATGGAAGGCATACTATTTTCGGGAAAGTTATAAGCGGAATGAATGTTGTTTATGATATTAGTAAAGTCAAAACCAATCAATCCGATAAACCGCTTGAGAAAGTTGTTATGCAAAAAGTTGTAATTGAAAAAAGAGCCGGTTGATTCGATAAATTTTTTTGACTGAGATAAAGATTCTACAATGGCAAAAAAAGAAATTCCACCTATAACGGAAATTTCAAAATATCTTTTGAAGGAAAAATTTCTTCCAATCTATTTTCTTTGCGGCGAAGACCAATATACAATTGACCTTGCAGTGGAAACTATTGAGAAAGCTGTTACGCCTCATATTCTTTCAGATTTCGATAAAGAAATTATTAATGCAGAAAAAAGCCAGAGCTTATCTCAAGTTTTAGATGCTGCCTTCTCCTTCCCATTCGGAGGTGGAAAAAAATTTTTACTCGTGAAAAATTTTGAGAAGTTTAACGATAAGAAAGAATTGGTTAATTACATTTCCAATCCAACCGACTTTACCGTTCTTGTTATAACTCAATACGGAAAAATTTCCGATCTATCTAAAGAGCCGTATTCCGTTCTATTGGACCGAAGAGTTTTATTTGAAGCACGGATTGCAACCGGTGAAGAGTTGGTTGATTGGATTGTAAAGAGAGCAAAAAAACTCGGTATAAATTTTACAAAAGATAACGCTCAAACACTTGTTGAAATTGTTGGTGAAACCAAATCGCTTTTGGAGACACAGTTAGAAAAATTTGTTGATTACATGCGCGATAAAAATGAAATTACTTTTGATGAGATAAAACGGCTTGCATCACCTACAAAAGGATTTTCAATCTTCGATTTACAGGACGCAATTGGTAAAGGAGATAAACCCCGTTCTATTCAGATTGCATTCAATCTTTTAGACGCCGGTATAGAAATCGTGTTTATAATTAACATGCTTTCAAAATTTGTTCTCACCGTTGCGCAAATATTGGAATTAATGAAGTCGAGAATTTCCGATAATGAAGCTGCAAAATTAGCTGGTGTTAGCTGGGGATATTACTTTAACTGCAAGAAAGCAGCTTATTTGCTCAATGATGAACGTCTGCTCAATGCAACGCGTGCGCTTCTGAATGCCGATCTAGCAACAAAAACATCTGCCGCAGACCCGCGTACTGTTCTATTGATTTTAATTTCCGAGATGCTGGGGCAGGAAGTTACGTCAACAATTTCTGCTTAATTTAATATTGCATTTATTTTCCCTTATGGCTAAAATTGACCGTAAAAATTTTGAAACATTTCTATCCATACAAGGTATAACCCTCGTTGAATAAGCAATTGACCGAATCAAAAGATGAAGAACTTATTAAAGAATTCCAGGACAACAATACTCTGGAAGCGTATGAAATTTTAGTCAAACGTTACAAAGACCCGTTGATGAATTTTGTTTATAGATTTGTAGGCGATCGAGATGTATGCACAGATATTGTTCAAGACACGATGATAAAGTTCTACTTAAACAAAAATTCTTACAGGTCGTTCGCAAAATTCTCGACCTGGATTTATACAATTGCAGCCAACCTTGCAAAGAATGAATTGAAGAGGAGACGCAGAAGAACTATTTTTTCGATCAGCAATAGCGATGACGAAAAAACTCCTCAGATTGAAGATAAAATGTTTTTAGCTCCGGATAGATCTGCAGACGGAGAAATTAAAAACGAGATCATCCAAAGAGCTTTGATGAAAGTAAAACCGGTTTATCGGGAAGTAGTAATCCTAAGAGACATTCAAGATTTATCTTATGAAGAAATTTCAGATATAACCGGCTTGGCGATCGGGACAGTAAAATCCAGAATCAACCGAGGTCGCACTCAATTGCAAAAACTCTTAAAACATATTTATAGAGACTAGCCTATGAATACTATCTACGATGAAAATGAAAAAAAACATTCCCAAATGATCAAAAATCTAAAAGAGCTTCCTCAAATAAAAGCACCGGAAAATTTTGATTACAACTTAATGACGCGGATCCGGAATAAAAATTTTAGCAGCTTTGAAGAGGAAAGAAAACATTTTAGCTGGGGTAAATTTTTGGCTCCCTCGGCAATTGTTGTTACAGCAATAATTCTCTTTTTCATTTTTCTTCCACCATCACAAGAAATTAATAATTCAATATTAGTTCAGCCGCAAAGAGTAGATAGCCAGTCAATTGTTGGCAGCTCGAATGTAATCAAGAAAGAGAATGCTAATCTATCGCAGAGATCAAATTCACCAGCAGCACCCGCTTCTGAAGCAGCAATTCCTAAAACAAGAACCCGGTTGCCAATTAACAATCCTCGAGCAATTTCGCTGGATGATTATATCTCCGGTGGAAACATTAACCAAAAAGAAATTGAGCGCGGTAATGTTGTTAAAAGCGGAAATGAACCTGCTGAATTTGATGAATTTTTTGTAACCGAAAAGCCCGATCAGAAGACCCTTGAAAAATACCGTGCAAAGATTGATTCTATAAAAAAAGCTCAAATGAGAGCAGACTCGTTGAAGAGAATGCGGAAAATGCCGTAATTTTTCACGTTCTCTATTTGTTTTTTTGAGCAGGCATAGTTAGATTTGCACTCAAAATAATCAGGAATTTGTAGTAAATGAAAAGTGGAATTCATCCTAACTATAAGAGATGTGAAGTTACATGCGTTTGTGGAAATACATTCGTAACGCGTTCGACTGTAAGCAGTATTAAAATAGAGCTTTGTTCAAACTGCCATCCTTTTTTTACTGGAAAACAGAAAATAGTGGATTCAACCGGTCGTGTTGAAAGATTTAAAAAGAAATATGGTTTAAAAGAAGCATAATTTTTTTCTAATCTTAACAATAGGGCTGTTTACCAGCCCTTTTGCTTTTTAAATCAATATCATAATTATGAAAAATCTGTGATAGTTAATGTGAGACCATAGACGTGAAAGGTGAAACGTAAGTGGTAAAAAAGTGCGAACTTTATATTTCGTACTTCGTCTTTCGTACTTTTCAGCGGTCTTTATTATCCGTTGTTTTTCCCCGGGATAAATTGAATTAAGCACCTAATAAATATTGTATGTTATGGAAGAGAACAATGAATTATTAGAATTAAATCTTTACGAAGGCGTAAGAGGTCATGCTGTTAAAATCCTTAATCGCATTGATAGAACAGACGCTTACCTCGATAAACTCCTCGATATTGAACTAAAAAACTCCAACCTTACAGGTCCCGATAAATCTTTGCTTTTTGAAATTGTTCATGGTGTTACACGCTGGCTTGGAAGAATTGATTGGATTCTAAACGGCTTTTACAAAGGACAGTTTTCAAAGTGTATCCCGAATGTAAAAAATGCAATGCGTGTAGCGCTCTATCAAATTTTATTTTTGGATAAAGTTCCAGATTATGCTGCAGTAAATGAAGCTGTTGAGTTTGTAAAAAGACTTCAAGGGCAAAAACCTGCCGACCTGACCAATGCAGTATTACGAAACATAATTAGGAGTAAAGACTCTATACGTTATCCTGAACCTGCTGAAGATATAGTTGCATACCTCAGTGCATATTATTCACACCCCAGCTGGTTAGTTAAAAGGTGGGTCAACCGCTATGGAAAAGAAGAAACTGAAAAACTTCTCGTTGCAAATAACAGCAAACCCTCACTTGTTATTCGCGTCAATGGATTAGTATCCAGCGTTGATGAAATGAAATCTCTTCTTAACAGTGTAGCTCTTAAATTCAGCGGTGGAAAATATTTACCCGAGTTTCTCAGGATGAATGTACTATCAAATATTACCGATTGGGAATATTTTCATAAAGGATATTTTTCTGTTCAGGATGAAAGCACGGGATTGCCAATAAAACTTTTAGATGTTAGACCCGAATTGAGAATTTTAGATTTATGCGCAGCGCCCGGCGGCAAGACAGCTTTTATTGCAGATGTAATGCAAAATAAAGGAGAGATAGTTGCGCTCGATCGTTTTGAAAGCAGATTAAAAATCCTGCAGAAAAATCTGAATAGATTGAAGGTTACTAATGTTACTACTCTTCCTGTTGATGCAAACGAATTTGAGGACCCGAACGGATTTGATAGAGTTTTAGTAGATGCCCCCTGTTCTGGTTTGGGAACGTTGACAAAAAAACCTGACTTAAAATGGAAAAGAGACTTGGGAGATTTAAGGAATATTGTTAATATTCAATACGAGTTACTGAAGAAGGGTGCATCGCTCTTAAAAACAGGCGGCGTTGTTGTTTACAGCACATGCTCTATTGAACCGGACGAAAATTTTGAAATTATTAAAAAGTTTTTGTCAGAGCATGCCAATTTTAAGTTAATAAATGCAGGAGAAATTTTTTCTGCCGAACTTATTGATGAGAACGGCTGCGTTCAAACTTTGCCGCATCTTCACGGAATTGACGGTTCGTTTGCAGCAAAATTAGAAAGGAGTTTTTAATAGTTAATAAATTCTATGGCAACTGAAGCCCTCAAAAGATTTTCAGATGAATTAAAATTTATCCGCGAATCGAAAGGAATTACTCTTCAACAAATAGCCAGCAGGACTAAAATAGATTTAAAATTTCTTCAAGCAATTGAGGATGCTAATTTTGATATCTTGCCGGAACTTTATATGCGCGCATTTATCAAAGAATATGCGCAGTCTATTGACATCAACACGAAAGAGATTCTTCAAAAATATGATCTGGCAAATACAGGTAAGATAGAAGAAAAACCTCAGATAGAGAAACCTCAAGAAGAATCAAAAGACACATCCGGAATTGTTCAAGCAAATCAAATAAAAAAGGAATTCGACTCTCTAGAAACAAAGACCGAACCAATTATACTGTTGCCTACTCCATTTATTAAAATTAA
>JBFLWC010000143.1:0-3993 GCA_040758415.1 Bacteroidota bacterium
AACTCTAAATAGCAACAAACCTTTATCAATGGAGGATTTATATGTTCCGTAGATTTACAACTTTACTTTTTGTTTTAATCCTTCTCTCATTTTCTGCTTATGCACAAACAATGAAACTCGGTACTAAAGGTATTTCTCCGAGAGAAGTCGGATTAAGTACAACCGATATCTACACAGTAACTTACAACGGACTAACAAACGTTGGTGTAGGTACACAGATGTATCTTCAGGCAACCCTTGCAGGTAAAAAACTAAACGATCCCAAATGGTCTGCAATCCAAATACCACCGGGATCTGTGGCTTCAAAATTATTTGGAACAACAAAAGATGTAATTGACACTTCTAATCAGGTAATAGTGTTTACACCCGACAAGCCCGGCACATTCGTTGTTCAGGTAACCGATGGTCCTTATACAGCAACATTAACAATTAATTCAGCAACATATCTTGGTGTATATAATAATGCTGTAAATAACGTCAGTTGTCAAACATGTCACTCTTCTGTTGTAACTAAATGGGAAGGAACTGGTCACGCAATTAAATTAAAGAAAGGAGTTGAAGGACTTAACGGCAGTTCTTACAAAGAAAATTGTATTGTCTGCCACACAACAGGTTATGATAAGAATGCAAAGAACGATGGCTTTGATGATTTCCCGTTTACATTTCCAGCAGTGCTTGGAGCCGGACAATATCAAAATTTGTTGACTCAATTTCCTGAGGCAATGAAGAGAGCTAACATTCAATGTGAAAGCTGTCACGGTCCGGCAAGCGGACATTTCGGCGAAACCAAAGATTCAAGGATCCAGGTTACTTTTGATGTTGCTGATTGTTCTGTTTGCCATGACGACGGTAAGTACAATCGGATACCTGAGTTTTGGGAGTTTTCTAAACATGCAGTAGCAACTTCTTATCCAAGCGGGCCCGGAAGAGAATCCTGTGTAAGATGCCATACCGGTAAGGGCTTTGCTCAGTTTGTTGATGGTGTACCAACTACAAATCCATATTTTGATACGAAGTATACCTCTATTTCCTGTGCTGCATGCCACGATCCACACGATGCAACAAATGACCATCAGTTAAGAACACTAACTGTAAAATTGGTTGACGGAACAGAAATTAAAGACGGTGGAAAAGGCAAGATTTGTATGAATTGTCATCAAAGCCGAAGAGCTGCTGACGATGCATACGTTAGCGCTACTTCATTCAGCCGTTTTGGACCACACTATTCGGATGCCGCTGATATTCTTGCAAGTTCTAACGTTTATACATTTGGTAAAACTTTTCCAAGATCAAATCACTTAACAGTTACACAGAATGCTTGCGTTGACTGCCACATGGCCGACGCTGGAAAAGATGCTAATGGAAATGTTCTATTTATCGGTCAGCACACCTTCAAAGTTATGGATGATGATGCCGGAATAAGTAATATGAACGCATGCGCTAAGTGCCACGGCAACACATTAGGAACCAGCTTTGAAGATGTTAAATTCTTTTTGAATGGGATTGGAGACCATGATCGCAACGGAGTTGTAGAAGGATTGCAAGTGGAGGTTGAAGGACTGTTAGATAAAGCTGTGGATTTGCTTCCATTTAAAAACAAGAGTAATTGGATAAGTGAAGACCCAACTAAAGATTGGACTAAAGTACAATTACAAGCATTATATAACATGAAAGCAATTTATTACGACAGAAGTTTCGGTATTCACAATCCAAAATTCATAGTTTCACTACTGCAAGAATCTTATCGTCAAATTGGCGGAATCGTTTCTGTTGCTGAGGAAGAGTCCGTTCCAACCGAATACATTGTTTATCAAAATTATCCGAATCCATTTAACCCGACTACAAATATTAAATTTTCTTTACCAAGGAACTCGTATGTTAGACTAACTATTTACGATGCTCTCGGTAGAGAAGTTGAGACTTTAGTGAACAACGAATTAGTAGCCGGTACACATACTATCGAATGGTCGGCTAAAAATTTGGCTTCCGGTATTTATCTCTACAGAATAGAAGCCGATAACTTTGTAAAGGTTAATAAGATGCTTCTATTGAAGTAGCTTTTAGCTGTTAACCATTAGCTTTTTGAGATATGCCAAACAAAAACCCCGGTCCGTCAGCTGACGGATCGGGGTTTTTTATTCTACCTTCCAATCAAACCAAAACTCATTTTAGTATATTTCGTCAGTAAAAATTTTCTAAAAAAGGAATGAGAACAGAAAAAGATTCTTTAGGCGAATTGCAAATTCCGGATGAAGCTGTTTACGGAATTCATTCATTTAGAAGTGCAAATAACTTTCCTAAATCAGGCGAACGAATTAATCCATATCTAATCAAAGCATTTCTTCAAGTTAAACTTGCTGCGGCAGAAACAAATTACAAGTGCGGATTACTTTTCAAAGACAAATTTGATGCAATCGAAGAAGCGGTACATGAGTTAATTGTTGAAACAGATGAATACATCAAAGGGAATTTTGATTCAATTTATGAAAAGATAATTGTTGATCCATATCAGGGCGGCGCCGGAACTTCTTTGAATATGAATATTAATGAAGTGATAGCTAATACAGCGTTAAAAATTCTTGGAAAAGAATACGGCAATTATTCTTCTATTCACCCACTTGACGATGTGAACTTGAGTCAATCAACAAACGATACATTTCCAACCGCACTCCGCATTGCATCAATTTATTTGCTGAGAGAGCTTGCAGATTCTTTTGCGAAGTTACAGAATGCTTTTCAAAAAAAGGAAGAAGAATTCAAGTCTGTTTTGAAACTCGGGCGCACACAACTTCAGGATGCAGTGCCTATCACACTCGGGCAGGAGTTTGGCGCTTATGCACAAGCCATAGCACGCGATAGATGGCGGCTTTATAATGCAGAAGAGCGATTACGTTCTGTGAACCTTGGGGGAACTGCAGTTGGCAATTCTGTTTCTGCAATCAAAGATTACGTGTTAAACGTAAACAGTATTCTTAAAAAAATTACAAAGCTGCCAATAGCTAAAAGCGAAGATTTAATTGACGCAACTCAGAACTTAGATGTGTTTGTAGAAGTTCATGGAATTGTGAAAGCCGGTGCAACATCAATCATAAAAATCAGCAACGACTTGCGATTTATGTCGAGCGGTCCACACGGAGGAATAAGCGAAATTAACCTCCCGCCGAAACAATCCGGCTCTAGCATAATGCCGGGAAAAGTAAATCCGGTTATACTTGAAAATGTAATTCAGATTTGCGAGCTTGTCAAAGGAAACGACGTAATAATTTCTAATCTGGTTTCTGCCGGTAATCTAGAATTGAACGCATTCATACCTTTGATTGCACATACATTCTTAAAATCGCTTTCACTCTTGCGTGATTCAAATATTAATCTTGCAGAAAATTGTATTGAAGAAATTACAGCAAATGCTGAACGCTGCAAACTCAATTTAGTAAATTCATCTGCAATCGCTGCTTCGCTAATTACAACTTTTGGATACGAAACAATTCAAGATGTAGTTAAGTACTCACACACACATAAAATCTCTTTTGTGAAAGCACTAATGAAAAGTAAACTGTTAGATGAAAGAGAATTGTTCAACATAATTTCAAAAGAACTGGGAATTGACATTGAGTAAAGTTGCACAATCTGAAAGAACACACATCGCCTTTATTGGTAGACGAAACGTTGGCAAGTCTTCTTTAGTCAATAAATTTATCGGGCAGGATTTGGTAATTGTAAGCGAAACACCCGGCACAACAACAGACCCCGTAAAGAAAGCGATGGAATTGCTGCCGTTTGGCCCCGTAGTTTTGATTGATACGGCAGGAATTGACGACATTGGAGAACTGGGCAAGAAGAGAATTGATAAAACAATCAAAATAATTTCTGAAACCGATTTTGCACTTCTTGTTTTAGATTCTCAAGAAAAAATTTCTTTGGTAGAGAAAAATCTAATTGAGTATTTGAAAAAAATTGAACTCCCCTTTCTTGCTGTTATTAATAAATCAGAGC
>JBFLWC010000144.1:0-2864 GCA_040758415.1 Bacteroidota bacterium
CGCCGAAAGGTTTGTTATCGGATAAGCAAGCAAAAAGAGAATCTGTTGGCGGCGAAGTAATCTGCCACGTTTGGTAAAAATTTTACAAGAGGTAAAAAAGTGTCACGTATAGGTAAAAAACCAATACCGATTAAAGATGTTACAATAACCAAAACCGGTAATACTATTAAAGTAAAAGGTAAACTGGGGGAATTGGAAATGAAAATTCATCCTAATATTACAGTTGATGTTCGGAAGGATGAAATTGTAGTAACAAGACCCAACGATTTAAAAGAGAACCGGGCGCTTCACGGGTTAACACGCGCTTTAATTAACAATATGGTTAAAGGTGTTACCGAGGGTTATCAGAAGTCGTTAGAAATTGTTGGAGTTGGTTATAAAGCCGAAGCAAAGAACGAAGGTGCATTGTTTACAATCGGTTATTCGCACCCAATTTTGTTTATTCCTCCTGCAGGAATAAAAATTGACGTTCCGGCGCCAACACAATTAAAAATTTCTGGCTGCGATAAAGAGTTAGTTGGATTAATCGCTGCAAAAATAAGATCGTTTAGAAAACCGGAACCATATAAAGGGAAAGGCATTAAATATTCCAACGAAGTTATAGTTCGTAAAGCAGGCAAAACTGCTGGTAAGTAATAGGAGAGTTTGAAAAATGTTTTTAAAGGATAATAAAAGAAGAATTAGAAAAAAGACAAGAGTCCGAAAAAAAATTTCCGGAACAGCAGAACGCCCGCGCTTAAGCGTCTTCAGAAGTTTGAATAATATTAATGCTCAATTGATTGACGATGTAACAGGCACAACATTAGCGGCGGCTTCTTCGTTATCTCAAGAGCTTGCAGATGAATTAAAGAACACAAAAGGAAAAATTTCCAAGAGCAAGTTGGTAGGAATGCTTTTAGCAAAAAAAGCAATCGAAAAAGGAATTACAACAGTAGTCTTTGATAGAAGCGGTTATGAATATCATGGCAGAGTTAAAGCAGTTGCCGATGGATCCCGTGAAGGCGGGTTGAAATTTTAAATAGTCCTTCCCTTTGGCATTGCCACTATGTGGGAAGGGTTGGGAAAGGCTTTTTTGCCGGATCGTCTAATGGTAGGACAGCGGCCTTTGGAGCCGTATGTAGAGGTTCGACTCCTCTTCCGGCAGCCAGGGTTAGACGAGTCAATACTACCGGTGTAGAACTCAGATAGGAATGAATAAATAAGTTTGTAAACAAGGAGCTAAAATTGAATTTTAAGTACAAAAAAGTTTCTGGTCTTGAGAATCTTAAGGAAAAAATTGTTCACATTAACAGAGTAGCTAAAGTTGTTAAAGGCGGGCGCCGTTTCAGCTTTAATGCTATTGTTGTAGTTGGAGACGGAAATGGTCACGTTGGCGTTGGTTTGGGTAAAGCAAACGAAGTTACTGATGCAATTTCGAAAGGCATTGATGACGCAAAAAAAAATGTTTATAGAATACCGGTGATAAAAGGAACAATTCCACATTCGATTATTGGAAAGTTTGGTGCCGGTTCGGTTCTTCTGAAACCTGCTACACCCGGTACGGGATTAATAGCTGGCGGCGGCGTGCGCGCTGTTCTTGAAGCTGCTGGTGTTCAAGATATTTTGACTAAATCCCTCGGTTCATCTAATCCGCACAATCAGGTTAAAGCAACTTTGGATGCTTTATTAAATCTTGTTGATGCAAGAACGATGGCTCGTAAGCGCAGCTTAAGAGTAACCGACTTATTCAATTTGTAATTGAGGTTTATGATGGCAAAGAAAATTAAAATTACTCAAACAGGTAGTGTAATTGATAGACCGGTTCCTCAAAAGAGAACTATTCAAGCTCTAGGGTTAAGCAGGCCAAATCGTTTTGTAGTTCATAACGATACTCCGCAAATAAGAGGAATGATTAGAAAAGTACATCATCTTGTAAAAGTAGAAGAAATTGAAGCGTAGAGGAATAAATGAATATTCTAAGTAATCTTACACCTGCAAAAGGATCTAATAAGAAAGTTAAAAGAATTGGACGCGGAGAAGGTTCCGGACACGGTGGAACGGCAACACGCGGTGAGAACGGACAGCGTTCGCGCGCCGGTGCTAAATATAAAGTCTGGTTTGAAGGCGGTCAAATGCCTCTCCAAAGAAGAATTCCTAAAAGAGGTTTTAAAAGTCCGTTCAAAATTGTTAATCAGGTTGTAAACCTTAGCACGCTGCAAAGATTGGTTGACGAGAAAAAAATTGTTGACGGCGAAATTAATGCGGTTTCATTGTATAAGAACGGCGCAATTGCAAAAGCTGCAGCCCCATTTAAAATTCTTTCTAAGGGCGAGTTAAAAGCAAAATTAAATGTCGAAGCGTATTCATTCAGCGCTTCTGCCAAAGAAAAAATTGAATCTGTTGGCGGAACCATCAAAGAGATCAAATTTTAATGGCTAAATTACAAGAAACTTTCCGGAATATTTTTAAAATTCATGAATTACGCCAGAGAATTTTTTACACAATTGCTCTGCTTGTAATTGTTAGAATTGGTACCCACATTACACTGCCGGGAATTGATACCGAACTTTTACATTCGGCAATGAAAAATTCTTCCTCCGATAATTTATTTGGTTTATATGATCTGTTTGTAGGCGGTGCGTTTTCTAATGCGGCTGTTCTTGCTCTGGGAATTATGCCCTACATTTCTGCATCAATTATTTTACAGATTGCCGGCGCAGTTATTCCCTATTTTCAAAAACTCCAGCGCGAAGGAGAAGGCGGAAGAAAAAAATTAACACAGCTTACACGTTACGGCACAGTTATTATTTCTGCTCTGCAGGCGTGGGGAGTTACAATTCATCTTTTGAATATTAATTCCAATAATGCACCAATCGTTCCCGAAG
>JBFLWC010000145.1:0-3021 GCA_040758415.1 Bacteroidota bacterium
AAAAAAATATTTTTAGGTAATTTAGTTTGCAGATAATATCAGAAAAAATATCTTGCACCAATTGCGGCATCAATTCCAAAACCGGTTGAGTTAACTAACAAGAGAATCGGTGCAACTTCAATAAAAATATCCAAAGGCGTTGAATGTGGTAGCCATACAATTCCTAAAACACCTCTAACACCAAATGTTCCGTTATAACCTCGTTCTGTACTTATCTTTCCACCAATACCATAAAATAGCGGAAACTGATTGTTGTGACTTATTGCATTAAAAGAATGCCAGAGATAATCAACTTGAATATCTGTTCGGGTAACTCTATCATAATGAGAATCGAACCTGTAAAACGGGTGCCCCTGAACTGACCAGCCCAATCCAAAAGCCAGCGCATTATTATTAGAAACCCACAACTTTGCGCTCAAACCGGTTGGTTCGCCTATGATTACTCCAAGACCAAATTTTTTGTTTTGTGCTTCAGTATGTGATAATGTTAACATAAAAAAAATAATTAGTAACAGATAAAGGGAATATTTCATTTTTACACCGTTGATAATTTTTGAATGTTCTTTTGCAGAACGGAGGATAAGCCGGAACAACTTATCCTCCGTGTACAAATTCTAATGAAAGAAATTATTTGAGAAGGATCATTTTCTTAACAGAAACAAAATTGCCAGCTTTCAATCTATACAAATAAACTCCGGAAGCTAAATTAACAGCGTTGAACTTAACAATATGAGAGCCTGCACTCATTGGTCCGTTTACAAGCGTAGCAACTTCCTGTCCAATTATGTTATAAACTACTAAGCTCACTTCTTCTTGCTTTGCCAAATTAAATGAAATTGCTGTAGAAGGATTAAACGGATTAGGGTAGTTTTGTTTCAACTCATAAGCTACTGGCAAATTTTCTTTGTTGTCATCATTAATTGAGGTTACAAAAGATATTTGTTGAACCTGTACTGCCGCCATATTTCCATTTTGATCCTGCTCTGCCCAAATTGTTACGCTTTGCCCTGCCTGAATTGAAGAAGATTGAACCTGTACAAAAGCCGAGTTAATAAATATAGTATTGCTATTTATTGAAAACGATGGTGTCGAAAGCCGGATACTATTTGAATTAGCAGACGTAACCACGCCGCTGAATTGAACGGTTTGCGGATCTTTTTCAATCTCAATTTTTACTGCAAGATTTTCGTTCAGCATGGTTTTTACATATTTAACTTCCACAAACTGATTAACTTTAAGACTATCGAAAGTAACTTCCTTATCAAACTCATTGTAATAAATTGTATTCTGGTCGGTCTTAATTGTTAATCCGGCAACAACTAATTGCGTTCCATTCAAAGAATCAATCTTGCCATAGACTTCAAATTCTTTTTCCGGATGAACCTTGATTAATTTTGCAGTTAATACTCCGCTTGTAGATAAAGCTCCTTTGACTTCAACTTTCAGACCTAAAGTGAGATTTGCGAAAGTGATCACTCCGCTACCGTGCCCAATAACTATAGTAGATGAATCCACCGCAAAAGTTTTTCCCATAACCGTTATAGAATTCACAGTTAAGTTTTCTATTGTTCCTTCAATAATAACAGTTGGCCGCCAAAAAACTCTTGCTATAACTCTTAACGCATAATACTGATTCTCTGCTTGAAGCTGTGCTTTAATCGTAACTATTTGTCCAACCTTCAAATCATTAAACGAAATCGCGTTTCTATCGTGATCAAAGAATTCCGTGTTCTGGTCGGTAAGAAAAATTATTCCTTTGAGAGTGATCGAACTACCGCTGAGAGCTTCGATTGCGCCGGTAATATTTAGCTCGGCTTTATTATCAGTTCTTACCTTTATTGTAGACGCATAATACTTGCCATTCAGTAAGTTTGCTTTAACAACCACTACCATCCCGGCTTTCAAATCTGTGAATGAAAGATTTTGTTTAAACTGGTTATAAATTTTGGTTTGATTGTTTACATAAATATTATAACCGCCGACAAAAATGTTGTCTGAATTTACAACCTCAATAGGTCCGGCTATTTCAAGCTCTTTTTCAGCATCTTCTTTCTGAAGTTTAATTCTAATTGCTTTATAGGTAGCATCACTTAACAAAATAGCTTTAACCTCAACTCTATCTCCAATTTTCAAATCGGAAAGAGTAAGAATAATCCCTTCGTGAGCATAGATCACTGTACTGGAATCAACCTTAAAAGTTATCGTGTTTACAGTAATGCTGCTGGAAGTAATTGCATTTATTTTCCCCTCAACTTCCAATTCTTTTTTATCATACTCTTCATTTTCAACACGAATGTACAAAGCCAAATAAGTTGAATCTTGCCGCTGAAAACCTCTTACACTTACATTGTTCCCAACTTTTAGATCGCTGAAAAGAAGTACCTCCTTGTTGTGCGAAAGAATGAGAGTGGAACTATCAACAAAAAATTCCACGTTGCGTACTTTAATTGAATTGCTTGTGATCACCTCAACTTTCCCCTCAACTTCAATTTCCTTCCGCGAATTTTCCGTCTTTACAATAATTGCTACTGCAATCAGTTGTCCCCCGCTTGCTTGAGTAGCTTTTACTAAAACATTATCCCCAACTTTCAGTTCTGCAAAATTTAGTGCTGCATGAAATTGTGTTGATATAATTGTATTCGAATCTACAAATACTTGTGTTCCTTTTACTGTTAATGAATTAGCTGTAAGAGCTGTTATTTCGCCATCCAGTTCAAGACTTACTTTGGCAGTCATTAACCGAATCGCATTTGCAACCAGCGCTCCACCGGTTTTTGATTCACCCTCAATTTTAACAAAGCTGCCAACCTTGAGACTATCAAATGGTAAATTATTGTTCATACTGCCGGTTATTTTTGTTGAAGAAGTAACGAGAAACTCTATAGAATTGACTGTAATGCTCGAATCTGTTTTTACCTGAATTGATCCGGTTACTTCTATTTCACCATCAGCTTTGATTTGCTGCGGGATAAAAAAGAAAAAAGAAACAATCAGAAGTACAATTCCACTTCCAATTTTTCC
>JBFLWC010000146.1:0-4608 GCA_040758415.1 Bacteroidota bacterium
GGTTTGTTCGTCTCGAAGTTGTTTTAAAAGTAATTATTCACTCACCTTACGCAGAATGGGCTAAAGCCCTAACGTCCGTGATGATTTATTAACCCCAGCCTTAAGGCTGGGGTTTGAAAAATAACACTAATGATGGACTTTTCCGTAGGAATCCTTCGGATAGTCCTAAAAGTCTCCCAATCATTTAACCCATGCGTAAGGTGAGTTATCAATTTGTTTGTTGACGTTTTTCTTTTCCCCGCCTGTATACTTCCGGCAATTACTCCTGATGATGTCTTAACCAATATTGTTGACTCAACCATACTTTCTGTGATTTGTTTATCTGCAATAAACTTAAATCCTTGCATCACTCCCCACGCTTCATCTGTAGTGTCTCCCCATTGAGGCAATAAAATTGTTCCGTAGTTTGCACCTTTAGTTATTTGCACATCAAAAAGTTGATCTGCCGGAAAATCAACTAATGTCCCATCATCATTCTTCACTACATACTCTTCAAGACTGAAAACCCAATCCTTCTAAAGAAGAGACAGTTGCACTAACACTATTTGAGCCGCCACTGACCCAATTCGAGGTAGCAAGCCATCCGTTATAAAGTATTCCGATGAACCCTTCATAACTTCTTGCACTCCACGTAATTTGAACGGTTATTGTGCACGTATCATTTTCGCTGCTTATTGGGGACAACAATGAAAGATTAATTCCTACCCTCTCTTTAATTTTTGTTTGTGAATAAAGTGAAGCATTGAAAAAAATCAGAGCAAGAAAAATTGTTAGAAAAAGTTTGTGGTATTTGTTTGAAGGAAAGGATCGGAAAGTCATCATCACACCCACTTTGTTTATCTGTTTCTATAGCAAAGTAATCAGTAGTAAACTTTATATCAAGTTAAAAATTGAAAGATTCAGGAGGCAGCATAATCTTTTTGCCGGCGATGATAATTCCTTGCAATTAAATAGCAATAAAAATAAATTTTGCCATCAATTTATTAACTATGATTGAAAATCCGATAGAAAAAAACATTACCGTCAACCGAAAAGCAAAACACGAGTATTTTATACTTCAGACTTACGAAGCGGGAATAGTTTTAGTCGGAACAGAAGTCAAAGCTTTACGTCAGAACAAAGCTAATCTTGTTGATAGCTTTGCTGTTATTACCAACGGCGAAGTTTGGCTGTTGAACGCAAATATTTCTACTTACGATCAGGGCAGCATAAACAATCACGATCCTGTGAGAAAGAGAAAATTACTTCTAAATAAAAATGAAATAAGAAAACTTAACAAAGCAATTACAGAAAAAGGGAACACATTAATTCCTCTGCGGCTTTATTTCAAAAAAGGTTTAGTAAAAGTTGAACTGGCGGTTGCTACAGGTAAAAAACAGTATGATAAACGCGAAGAGATTGCAAAAAAAGATTTGAAAAGAGAGATGCAGAAAAAATTCAGGTAAATACTTAGGAGAAGCTATTGAATAAAACCCCCCTATTCCCCCCTATTAACGAACAGATGGATTTGATTAAAAGAGGAACTTCTGAAATCATTCCGGAAGAAGAACTTGTTCAGAAATTAGAAAGGTCTTTAAAGGAAAATAAACCGCTCAACATAAAACTCGGTTGCGACCCTACCCGTCCGGATCTTCATCTCGGTCATTCAGTAGTTTTACGTAAGCTCGCTCAGTTTCAACATCTTGGTCATACAGCAATTTTGATTATTGGTGATTTTACAGGAATGATTGGGGACCCGTCAGGGCGCAATAGTTCGCGCCCGCCGCTTTCTTTTGAAGAAGCGCGTGAAAATGGGAAATCATATTTCGAGCAGGCATCGAAAATTTTAGACCGCAATAAAACAAAAATCGTTCACAACTCAGAATGGCTTGGCAAAATGACTTTTGAAGATGTTATTAAGCTCTCTTCCAAATATACTGTTGCCCGTATGCTGGAGCGCGACGACTTTACGAAACGATTCAAAAACGGAATTACAATCAGCATGCACGAAATTCTCTATCCGCTGGCACAAGCAATGGACTCTGTTGCAATTCAAAGCGATGTTGAACTCGGCGGTACGGATCAAAAATTTAATTTATTAGTCGGACGCGATATTCAACGCGAGTTCGGAATGCCTCCGCAGGTAATACTCACAATGCCTTTGCTTGTTGGAACAGACGGCGTTGAGAAGATGAGTAAATCGTTCGACAATTATATCGGTATCAATGAATCACCAAAAGAAATTTATGGAAAAACTCTCTCCATACCGGATGATTTAATCTACCTTTATTATGTTCTTACAACCGATTCATCGAATGAGGAACTAAAGATAGTCCAGCAAAATCTTTCAAACGAATCTGTAAACCCAAGAGATGTTAAACGAGCATTGGCGAGGAAGTTAGTTGAAATGTATCATTCAGCCAAAGCGGCAACAGAAGCAGAGACTGAGTTTGATAATATTTTTGTGAAGAAAGGATTGCCCGATGAAATTGAAGAATTCAACGTTGGCGCAAACACTAACGGAATGGAAATTCTTGAGTTGATTGTAACTGTCGGGTTTGCTACATCGAAAGCTGAAGCCCGCCGTTTAGTTATTCAAGGCGGAGTTACAATTGACGGCGAAAAGATCGGCGACATAAATGAAATTATCAAATTCGACAAATCGAAAATTCTTAAAGTAGGCAAAAGAAGGTTCATTAAATTAATAAGTAATTGAAGGAGGAAACCAAATTGTACGTTCCAACAAAAATATTTTTTACCAAGGGTGTAGGTAAACATAAAGAGTATCTTGCATCATTCGAGCTTGCACTTCGCAGCGCCGGCATAGAAATTTGCAATCTTGTTTCTGTAAGCAGCATCTTTCCAGTTGGCTGTAAACGGCTGAGCAAAGAGCAAGGATTAAAACTGCTTAGACCGGGACAAATAACTCACTGCGTAATGGCGCGCAACTCAACAAACGAACCGAACAGATTAATTGCCTCTTCAATTGGCGTTGCAATACCAGCCGATAAGCTAATGTACGGTTATCTTTCCGAGCATCATCCTTATGGAGAAACAGAAAAAGTTGCCGGCGAATACGCTGAAGATTTAGCCGCTACTATGCTTGCAACAACCCTGGGCATAGATTTCGACCCTGAAAGAGCCTGGAACGAACGTGAACAATCTTATAAAATGTCCGGTAAAATTGTTAACTCATTCAACATAACACAATCGGCGCAAGGTGATAAGAGAGGACTTTGGACAACGGTCATTGCTGTTGGGATCTTGCTGCCCTGAGAATTTTACATGCATAATCATTTATTCTTTTGGATAATTTTTTCAGTCATAGTTGCGGTGATGTTTTATATTGATTTGTATGTTACAGATCATCGTAAGGGAAAGATTGGAATAAGAACAAGTTTAATGTGGAGCGGAATCTGGATTGCTACTGCTCTCATTTTTAATCTTATCATTCTTTTCTTTTTGGAAGACGGCAAGATAAAAGCCATAGAGTTCCTTGCCGGTTATTTAATCGAAAAATCTCTTTCGGTTGATAATCTTTTTGTCTTCTTGATGATTTTTAGTGTTATGGGAATTTCTGAAGTACATCAACCGCACGTTCTTAAGTGGGGAATTCTTAGCGCCATTGTGATGAGAATTATTTTTATCATAGCCGGAGTAAAACTGATAGAACTATTTCACCCCATTATTTACGTTTTTGGTTTGCTTTTATTATTTGCGGCTTATAAGATGGCATTCGGCAGCGAATCAAAAATTGATTACCAAAATAATTTGCTCGTAAAATTTGTTGTACACAGATTCAATGTTCGAACAGATTATCACGGCGCAAAATTTTTCATCAAGCAAAACAAAAAACTTTTTGTAACCCCGCTTTTTCTGACTTTCCTGCTGGTTGAATCTGCAGACTTAGTTTTTGCAATTGATTCTATCCCGGCAGTAATTGCTATTACTCACGATCCGTTTATAATTATCACATCAAATATTTTTGCAATACTTGGTTTGCGCGCACTCTATTTTGCTTTGAAGAATGTGGTAGACTTATTTGTTTTTCTAAAATACGGCGTTGCAGTAATTCTGGCTTATGTTGGCGTTAAAATGTTGATCGTAGATCTTTACAAGATCCCCACCTTGCTCTCTCTCGGAATAATTATTCTTTGTCTCGTCGTTTCAATTGTTCTTTCACTTTTAAGAAAGAAGGAAACTTCCGCACATAGATAATCCCGCATGTATGAATAATTATTACAAAAATTAATCCGGCAATCATCGGCTCAATCTGTTTTAGAATTTTATTTTCAGCTTGTCCGCGTATTAAAAACCAGATTAAACTTGCAAACACTCCTCCAACAATTTCTAGCAGAGCTGTATTTCTTGATACTCTTAGCTTTTCATAATAGGCGCCAAAGACAAGAAGAATTATTCCCGGAATGCAGATGCTTCCAATCAAATACCAAAGTGAAATTACAGATTGTATAAAATATGAGAGTCCAATAGCTGCAACCGACGAAAGTACTAAACCTATCCTTGTATAATTTGGGATTTGTTTTTCAGAAGAATTTTTTTTCAACTTAAAAATAAAATCACGTCCAAAAGTTGTAGCACTTAAAAATATAAAACTGTTCAACGTAGAAA
>JBFLWC010000147.1:0-7106 GCA_040758415.1 Bacteroidota bacterium
ATTGTACCCGGATTAGTAAACCACATTTTTCTAATTTTTCCAGAAAATTTAGTGTTGTTTTAACTTTAACTTGACGACCGAAATTTCGTACATCAAATAAAAAATGTACCATAAAAAGAATGCAAATATAAATCCAGATTTGTCAACTTTCAAGAATTTTATGCTGATAAAAACTAAAGCAAGCATAAGCAAAAGGCGAACTCCGATGCCTCCAAGCGTAAAAATAAGGAAAATATTATTCGATTTTTTGAAAGAATAGTTAAAAGAAAAAACAAAAAGGATAAAATTCATTGTAGTAATTAATGCCGCAATCAATATAGAAAGACTCAAATGGAATGAGATAGCATTTAAGTAGGAAATAATCAGAAGAATTAAGATCGCCGCAAAAGAAATTAGAAAAGCATATTTAAGATTTTTTATCAATCTTCTTTTTCTCGTTTAATTGTAAAACAGTTTTGATAAAATTATAAATGCCTGCAAAACCCCCGATGAAGGAAAAGATCAAAATCATTACGGGCGTCGTGTTAAACTCTGTATCTAACCACCTGCCAAGAAAAAACATTAAGATAATTGTTGCGGCTAATTGTGTCCCTAAACCAAGATATGGTCCTACGCTTCGATAAGTATCGGCAAACCTTTTCGTTTTTTTTTCTTCGATCATCCTTCTTTATTTTCTGGCGAAGCAGAATTGTTCATATGACTATATCCTTCGAAAGATGCGCCTTCTTCTATAATTAAAAATTTTGTGATCAGATCGCCTTTTAAAACCGATTTGTGTTCTAATTTCAGTTTTTCTTTAGCGCTAATCTTTCCAAAAACTTTTCCACTCATTGTAATATTTTTTGCTTTTACTTCGCCGTGCAGTTCGCTTACATCTCCAATAGTCAAATTTCCATCCACTGTTACATTGCCCTCTACAATGCCGTCTATTCGAACATTGCCTTCGCTTACAAGATTTCCTTCAATCTTTACTCCGCTGCTGATGATGCTTACATCTTCTGCCGGTGAATCTTTTTTTTGCGCCATTGAATTTCCTCTTTATCAATTAATTAAAAATTTTAGCGGGTCTACAGGTTTGTTCTTTTGCCAAATTTCAAAATGAAGGTGCGGACCGGTAGTGCCTTTTCCTGAATTACCGCTCAACGCAATTAGTTCGCCTTGAGATACAACATCGCGGACTTTTTTGAGGAGCGAAGAGCAGTGTTTGTAAATGGTAATAAAACCTTTATCGCTCTGAACAATTATCATGTTGCCCGAATCTATTGTGTAATCCGAAAACGTAACAAACCCGCCGACCGATGCATAAACCGGCGAGCCTGATTTAATACCATAATCTATTCCAACGTGCCCTGTTGACGGATTAAATCCCTGAGTGATTATTCCTTGTGTTGGTTTAATAAAGATAAAAGAAGTGTCTTCCTCATTAAAAAATTTATTTACGAGGTCTATAAAAGCAGCATAAATATTTCCACCGACTTTTATCTTTTTGTCTATTTTTTTTCTGAGGGAGTCATATAGCGGGTCTTGCGGCTTCATCGAATCTTTTTGAGCGAGTTTCATTGCAAACTTAATTCGTTCACCAGTCGAAACAACATTTTGAAGCTGCCCGGTGAGTATTTCCACACGGTTTTGCAGTTGCTGAACTCTTTCGCGCTGCGCGCGTAATTCTGCATTATCTATTACAAACAAAAAATCTTTAAGAGGAGTAATCGAAAGAATAAAAACCAAAACGATCCATGCCGCAATAGTATACAAACCCAAATACAGAGCGGCTCTTATCAAACTAAACTTATAGCGCTTAGTTGTAATGATCGGAAGATTCGGTGTGATGTAAAAAGAAGAATTCCGAATATTTTCCAGATTAAACCACTTCATAATTGTTCCTCTTAGATAAAACAAATATATGAATTTGCGGATTCTTTAGACAGATAAAATTTCCTTTACCGCGGCTATGACTATTTCTGGAGAAAGTTTATACGCACAGTCAAAAGTTTTTATAGGACATAAGCTGCGACCATGAATTCCACACGGCTTACACGAAAGATCATCAAACGAAACGTATTTGCTTTTTTTGTTGTATGGATAAAAACCAAACGACGGCACTGTTGAACAATAGATCGTGAGTGTTGGAATATCGGCAGCCATACCCAGATGAGTCGGCGCACTGTCATTCGAAATCAACAGCGAACATTTTTTTAGCAATGCAATTGATTCTATAATGGTAAAATCTCCAGCAAAAGATTTTGCGAACGTTGGAAATCTGTTTTCGATTTCATCACACAAAATTGCATCATCGTTTCCGCCAATAAGCACAACAAAATAATTTTGAGATAACAAATACTTAATCACCTCTACAAAATATTCCTTCGGATAAATTTTTGTTTTCCAAACAGAACCCGGCGCAACAGCAATAATTTTTTTCGCACCAATATTTTTGATAATACTCTGAATCTTGCGTTCTGCTTCTTCAGGTATCTTTACGACCGGCAAAATATTTTCAAAAGAAAATCGTGGTTTATTCCCGCATTCCTCTTCTTTTGAATTACTGCTTCTCAGTAATTCCAAATTACGCTCAACTTCATGTCTATCATCAAAATATTTTGTGCGGGTTTTGTAAACAAAACTCCAGCTTGCTCTATCAAAGCCAACTGTAAATTTAACACCGGAAAATAGAACGATCATTGATGTTCTAAACGATCTATGCGGAGAATAGACGCGTTTAAATTTTTCGCGCCTAATTAACACAACTAATTCAATTAAACTTTTTAGCGATTTTTGAATACCGCGCTTGTCGTAAATAATTGTTCTGTCAACAAATGGAGAATGTTCAAACAATTCTTTAGTTGAAGGAATACACAATACACTGAGAGACGACGAGGAGAATTTTCCCTTCAACTTTTGAATCATAGGGAGGGTTAAAATTGCATCGCCAAGAAAAGCAGTTTGAATAACAAGAATTTTTTCTTCCACTAATATTTCCAAATTTTGTGAAGCCAAAAATATTGTTCTGGATTTTTTTGAATATGCTTTTCTAAAAAAGAAATGTAGCGCTGTGTAAGCTCTTTAATTTTTTCATCGCCGTCATCCGGTAAATTTTCAAAACTCAACTCTTCCATATACATTTTATATGAAAAATCTTTTTGCCTCTGGCAGGCAATCATAATAACAGGGCATTTAGTTTTAAGTGCAATTTGTGCAGCGCCTGTGTGTAGAGCAGTTGGTCTGCCGAAAAATGTGAATCGCTTCCCCTCAAGTGTGCCGCGCTGGTCTCCTACAATTCCAACTGCGCCGCCGTTCTTTACAGATTCGTAAAGATGCCGGAAAGAAACTCCGGAAAGAATAATTTCTGCACCAAAAGTTTTACGCGCTTTCATAATCCAATCCGATACCAAAGGATTGCTTTGTGCCTGAGCAAGAAAAATAATTTGTCTTTCAATTTTGAACGGCAACAAAGACATACAAAGTTCCCATCCCGCTAAATGCCCGGTTATAAAAATTACTGCACGGCTGCTTGCCACTTTAGATTTTATCTCGTCAAAGTTATCAATTACTATCGCTAAATCTATTTCTTCCTTTTTAAAATTCGGCAAATACATCAGTTCAAAAAATGTGATAAGAATATTCCGGTAGGTTTGAAGTGCAAGTTTTTTTATTTCGGCTTCAGATTTCTGAGGCAGTGCAGTTTTTAAGTTCTCAATTACAACTCTCCTTCTTAAACGAATAACGTAATACAAAATATAAGCGAAATACTTTGCGCTGTGCCGTGTTCTCTTTAATCCAATCGTTCTGAATAATTTTACAAACGCAGTAAAAAAAAGATATTCGATTTTATGTTTGTTCAGCATAAAACTACTTGGTGCTTAAACGTTGCTTCCAATTTTCATCTTTTATTTCTTCCCGTTTTGTGGAATGAAGTAATTGATAATTTCCGAAACCGGTTACATCCCCAAAAATAAAACTTACGCCGCCTTGTATCTGGTTGTAGAACCAAATCTCGTATGGTTTCAAATCGGGTTCACTGGGATAATAATCTTTTTGATCGGGTTCACCGTAAAGCAGAATAACTCTTCCCCGGTCAGTTAAGTACCCTTCTTTTTTTAGTGAGGAAAATTTTTCTTCCGCAATTGCTACCCTGCGCATATAATCTTCCTTGAATTCATTCCTTGTAGTTGCAGGATTCGTATCCCTCACTTTCCAGAAGTTATATAGAAATTCTCTCTTTGCATCAAGCGAACTAAGTTTTTTGTACTGCTCAATTTCTTGTTTAGCAGCAATATATTGGACTTGCAAAAACATTTTATCGCATTCTTCAGAACTGTATATTCCAAATTCGCTGCCGAGTACTCCCCCGTCAACCTTTACAGACTTAGAAGTGGAATCAACTATGCCAGGATTATATAAATAAAATCTTTTAGAAGAAACGAATGCTTGATTTGTAACTGGGTCAATAAGACTCAATACTAAGTTATACGAATCGGTTGGATACTTTAATAAATTTATTACCCCAACTTCTACCACTGCATCCTTAGATTGCTTTATATTTTTTGTGTTTCTGTAAACAGGTGTGCCAGAACTGTTGTACAGCAATCTTTGCAATGTGAAATTTGTTTTTTCGTTTTCCAATTTTAAGTTGTACAACTCAGTGTAAAAGAAAAGCACGGGGGATTTATGTGAGTAAAACATTACTGGATTCGGAATTACTTCGAGAGTGTTTTTGTAGAAGAGTGATTTCGGATCGGCGTTTTCTTTTTTAATGTAGCTCGCTAACTCGATTTCACTTATACAAAATTTATCGTGCCTGTATGGCTGCAGCAAAATTGTTTCGTTAATAGTTTTTGTCATATTCGGATTTTGAGAATCGCGCGCAACAACCTGAAGCGCATATTTCCCTCCCGGTACAATAAACCCGAAGACCCCCGTTAAAGTTTTCCGAATACTATCCGGTTCATCGGGGTTAATCAAGTTTTGAATCTTCCAATCTTTTTTTATGAAGTAAGCGCCGCTCCCAAAATTTTTCATTTCGATGTGAACTATTGCTTCAATCAACAAACCTTGGTCGGTTTGTACTGCTTGCATATTTGCAGAATTGAGTGTGTAATAAATCTCCAAAAAGACTGCGGTAGTATCATAATTAAACCGTGCATAATCAAAATCGAAAACCAACTCTTTTTGATTCTGAGCTATAACTATTGAAACAAAAAAGAAAATTAAAGCTGCGGCAAAAAACATTTTTTTCATAAAAAATTTTCCCTTTTATTCTAACCATAAAATCGTGAACCCTGCCTGACGGCAGGCAGATTCCACGTTCGACGTTTCACTAATAAATTACTCAATTGTAGTTTAGAACCAACACAAATAAATATCGCAAACCAAAATACAAAGTCTCAAATCCAAAATCTCAAATCCAAAATTCAAAACACTAAATTCAAAACAGGTAATTTTGGATTGGAATTTTGAATTTTGTTCCGCCATCCGTCTCCGTCAGTTGACGGATGACGGAGGCGGATTAGATTTTGAATTTTATTGAGTACTGTTGAAAGAAAGAAGATTTGCAAACAGCCGAACAGCACCGGGATTGATACTCATGAGTTGGGGCGATAGTGCAAGCGCAACATAGGTATAGCGCCCTTTTTGATATTGCTGCGAAATAATCAGTGGCAGTGGTGATACTCTTTCAGAAAAAGCAAGAACCTCATATGAGCTTAGCTTCTTGAGGGTTGGTATCCCATATGCCCGATCATATATCCATCCAGACCATACGGTTGAATCAATTGGGTTTGGTGTTATAAACAATTGGGAATTTTTATTTATCGTTACTGCTGTGTGTTCATCTGCAAGAATTGTATCAGCTAATGTAAATTTCTCGGGCATAAACAGATCATTAGAAGATGGTTGTTCTTGTGCAAGCACAAGCAAATTACCACCGCGCGAAAGATAAGAATCAAGTTTCTGCCAATAACGTTTAACATCCGGACGAAGGGAAGCAGCGCGTTGGTCAATAACAATTGTGGAAAACCGCGTAAGGTCTTCACGTGAGAATGCTAGCGAATCGAGAAGTATATATTTTACATCAAGCCGCCTAAGTGTTTGCTCGACCGGGCTATTCTTGATGCCTGTCAAAAGACCAACGATGATCTCCTTCTGCACTGTAACATCAAACTTGCGGGCTACAAAGCTGTTAACCTTTTCTCCTGAAATCATAAGTGGAACAAGGTGGTCCCCTTCAGTTAGAGTATCACTAAAAGCTAGCTGAAGTGTGTCTCGATAGAATGAATCTTTTGTGTTTAGCATAAACTTTTTCTTCATAGAAGTAACACCGCTACCTTGGGCATATAGCTCTCCCCTCACTCTATCCCGCGTATAATTTCTTAGTTGAAATTCTACGACTTCACCGTTTCGTGCAAAGAGAATGGGAGTGAATACTTCTATTGAGAATCTAGGAACAAGCCTCAGCGGTATTTCCTTTCTCCAAACAAAACTCCGCTCTCGTATTGAATCTTTATGAACTACAAATAGAATCAATGATTGGGGATATATATTTTCTTGCAGTCCATATACGGCATGGGGATAAATAGGGCGAAGATCTTTGGGAGTAATGATACTGTATTTATGTACCGCTTGAAAAGGATAACTTTTGCGCTCTTCTTCATTGACAATCCATCCTTCATTAATTTGAGGAAATATAACTTTCGTTGTTATACTGTCGTAACGACTTGCTGATGAATCAAACTTTAAATAGAAAACTTGTCTGGCAGCAAGCAATGAATCACTTACCGTGAACTGAATATTGACACCAAGTACTATACATCGTACTTCTTCAAGAATCTGTTTCCATCTAAGGATAGTACGATATTCCCGCGGGGTAAGATGAAGTGTTTCCCGAAATGCGAGTATATAATCAAGACTATCAATCACAGAAGGAATAAGCGTAAGGGCGTTCTTCTTTTTGCCGCTTTGAATCAGCTGTGCAATGTTCCGAACCTTTTTCCCGATGTTCAAAAATCTTCCTTCGGGCTTATTTATACCACCATCTAATTGTTTAATTCTGGCTATTTTTTTTTGCAGCGGATAAATAATCTTATACGCAGATGTTTCAGTCTTTCGTT
>JBFLWC010000148.1:0-5487 GCA_040758415.1 Bacteroidota bacterium
ATGATGAGAAGAGCGGCGGTATTGCAACAAACATCGGCATTCATCTTTTCGATTTATTAATCTGGCTCTTTGGCAGCGTTGAAAAAAGTGAAGTGCATCTTTCAGAAAAAAATAAAATGGCTGGATCACTGGAACTGAAAAATGCCGATGTAGTTTGGTTTTTATCAATTGATGAAAGTGATTTGCCGAATGAAATTAAATTACAAAGAAGATCAATTTATCGTTCCATTAAAGTTGATGACAAAGAAATCGAGTTTACTGACGGCTTCACAGAGCTTCACACAAAAGTTTATCAGGAAATCTTGAACGGAAACGGATTAGGAATTGATGATGCGCGGCATGCAATTGAGTTGGTTTATAATATTCGGTTTGCAAGAATTTACGACGGAAGAAATTTTATTCATCCGTTAATTACAAAAAATAAAATTTAGTAACCGAATTAAATTTGTTATCGGTGTAACCATGAATTATTTTAAACATGAATCTACATACGTTGACGATAATGTTGAAATAGGGGAAGGAACCAGGATATGGCATTTCACACACGTTCAATCCGGCGCACGCATTGGTAAAAAGTGTATACTCGGTCAGAATGTAAATGTTGGTCCTAATGTAGTCATCGGAAACTTTGTAAAAATACAAAACAACGTTTCTGTTTATGAAGGAGTGGTACTTGAAGACTATGTTTTTTGCGGACCGTCAATGGTGTTCACAAATATTATAGACCCTCGCTCAAAATATCCTCAAGCAAAATCCGGTTTCTACAAAAAAACTTTAATAAAAGAAGGTGCGTCGCTTGGTGCTAACTCAACTATACTTTGCGGAATAACTATTGGTAAACATGCCTTTGTTGGTGCTGGCGCCGTGGTTACAAAAGACGTTCCGGATTATGCACTTGTTGTTGGTAATCCTGCACGACAAACTGCGTGGATTAGTGAAGCAGGACAAAAATTAGCTTTTGATAAATATGGATTTGCATTCTGCATCAGGTCGAATAAAAAATATAAATTAGAAAAAGAAAAAGTGGTTGAGTGGTTGAAGGAATGAAGGAAAGATTAAAAGAAGAAAAGAATCGCTTAGCTCAATCCGTCAGCCCGACGGAAGGAAAGACGAACTATATTAATTCTTAGGTACTTAGGAACTCAGATACTCACAAAAAATGAAACGATTTGAGAAACATATTTTCATCTGTGAAAATAAAAGAGAATCCGGGCACCCGAAAGGGTGTTGTTTTGATAAAGGTTCTGCCGAAATCCGCGAATTGTTTAAGAAACGTTTGAAGGAATTAGGATTCAATTCAAAAATCCGGGCTAACAGTTCCGGCTGTCTTGATGCTTGCGAATTTGGCCCTACGATAGTCGTGTATCCTGAACAAGTTTGGTATGGAGGGATTAAACCGGAGGACGTTGAAGAAATTATTCAGAGTCATATTATTAACAACAAGCCGGTAGAAAAATTTTTGATTAAGAGGTTCTTATGATAACAGGGGTTGAAAAATTGCGGGCAAAAAAAATCTTTGATATACTTGCCAAAGTATATCCGGGTGTTCGCTCTGCACTTGACTATTCATCACCATTCGAGCTGCTCGTCTCAACAATTCTTTCTGCCCAATGTACAGATGAACGCGTTAATATCGTTACAAAAAATCTTTTTAAGAAATACAAAAGACCGGAAGATTATTTAAAAGTTTCGAGTGCAGAACTTGAGAAAGATATTTTTTCAACAGGTTTCTACAGACAAAAAGCAAAAAGCATTCGTAACTGCTGTGCGCAATTAATAGAAAAACACAAAGGGAAAGTTCCAGCCGATTTTGATGAGTTGACAAAACTACCTGGAGTTGGAAGAAAAACAGCGTCGGTCGTTGCGGGTAATGCCTTCGGAATCCCTGCAATAGCAGTGGATACACATGTAAAAAGATTATCCAACTTACTTGGTTTAATTAAATCATCCGATCCGGAGAAAATCGAATTCCGTTTGAAAGAACTTCTGCCCGAAAAGTATTGGATCAACGCATCGCATTGGCTGGCAACACACGGAAGAAATATTTGTATAGCACGTCAACCTAAATGTAATGAATGTGTCTTAGGTGATCTTTGTCCATCGTTTAACATTACTAAAAAGAGCTGAGTTAAAAAATGAGAAATGATTTGATGCACGATAGAAATTTTTGTTTAACAATTTTATATGAATACACTAAGAGCGATAGTTTGTTAAAACACGCTTATGCAGTTGAAACATGTGTGAGAGAGTATGCAGAAAAGTTTGGTGGAGATGTTGAGTATTGGGGGAATGTTGCACTGCTGCATGATTTTGATTACGAGATGTTTCCAAGTGCAGAAGAACACCCGTATAAAGGTGTAGAAATTTTGAAAGAGAAAGGATTTGAAGAAGAATTCCGAAATACAATTATGTCTCACGCAGATTATACCGGAGTTGTGCGCGACACACTTTTGAAGAAAACGCTTTTTGCATGTGATGAACTCGCAGGCTTCATTACTGCGGTAGCTTATGTTCGTCCGGGTAAATCAATTGACGAAGTTGAAGTGAAATCGGTAATTAAGAAGATGAAAGACAAAGCATTTGCACGCGCAGTCAATAGAGAAGATATTACAAAAGGTGCGCTAGAACTTGGTGTAGCTCTCGAAGAACATATTCAGTTTTGTATTGATGCGATGAAGAAAAATAAAGAAACGTTGGGGTTATAATTGTATGAGGTAGTATAAGAAGAAAAATTGCGCTTGAAATGAAACGAAAAAAATATACTGTGAATAAGATGGCATAATGTATTCGAGAAAATTATCCGAAAAAATGTGAGGTTACAATCTTTGCCTTTGCTTTGCCAATTACTTTTGCAAGTTTTGTCTCATCTGCTTTTTTAATTTCATCTAAACTAAAATTCGTTAAAAGTTTTTGCGTAACTTTTTCACCAATTCCTTTTATCTCCAAAAGTTCGCTCGTAAAAGTTCTTTTGCTTCTTCTCTCTCGATGGAATGTAATTGCAAAGCGGTGAGCTTCATCTCTAACATGTTGAAGTAGTTTCAAACTCGATGATGTTTTTGGGATTGACTGAGCTTCCGGTTCTTTCTGTAAAAAAACTTCCTCTAAACGTTTTGCAAGTCCGATTATTTCATAATTTTTAATTCCGAGTTTATCAAGCGATTCAATTGCACTGGATAATTGTCCTTTGCCGCCATCAACCATAATTAAATCCGGCAGCGGTTGATTATCTTCTAACAATCTGCTGTAACGGCGGTAAATTACTTCTCTCATACTTGCAAAATCATCCTGACTATTAATCGTTTTGATAATGAATTTTCTGTACAACCCTTTTTTCGGTTTACCATCAACAAAAACAACCATGCTTGCAACAGTGTCTGTCCCTTGTAGATTGCTAATATCAAAACATTCGATTGTGTGCGGTAATCTTTTCAATCTCAAATCTCTTTGTAATGCAGAAAGCGCATAAGGAACATTTCCTTCTTTCTTCATGCGCTGCAACTGAATCTCCTTTAGCTGCAGCTCTGCATTTTGTTTGCACATTGTCAAAAGTGATTTTGTTTCGCTCTGCCTTTGAGGGATTATGAACTTGAATTTTGTATTAGCCCGCAGGTTTAACCATTCAGCTATGGAATTGAGATCCGCCGGCTCAACTTCCAAAACAATTTCTTGAGGAATTTCCACATACTCGCTATAATAAAATTTTATTATTGCTGAATAAATTTGTTTTATCTCTTCATCTTCTACGGTACTCAAACTAAGTTGTCGTTTACCTACAAGTTTACCGGAACGGATATTCAAAACAGTTGCAGCAACATCTCTTCCTTCAAATGCAGCGCTGATGATGTCGCGGTCTACAAAATCGTTTGTAACAACTTTTTGTTTAGAAGAATAGAGCTGCAGCTGTTCAATTCGGTCGCGCAGTTCTGCGGCTTTCTCAAATTCTAATTTGGCAGATGCACTTTCCATTTGCGATTTTAATTCGTCAATCAGTTCATCGGTTTTTCCGCGCAGAACTTTTATTATTTGATTCACCATTCCATAGTAATGCGCTTGTGTAACAAAACCTTCGCACGGTCCCTCGCACTTTTTGATATGATAATCCAAACAAATTTTGAATTTCTTTTTCTCAATTGCTTCTTGAGTAATATCTAGTTTACAGCTTCTTATCTTAAAAATCTTGCTCATCAAACGAAGAGAAGATTTCATGTTTTTTATTTCAGTGTAAGGTCCAAAATATTTTGAGCCGTCTTTAATAATATTACGTGTTGGAAAGATTTGCGGAAACGGTTCGTTTGTTACGCGGATGTAAGGAAAAGATTTATCGTCTTTTAGATTTATATTGTAGCGCGGCTTGAGGTCTTTAATCAAATTGTTTTCCAAAACAAGTGCTTCAATTTCGCTATTGGTAACAATCAACTGTAAATCAAAAACTTTGGCGACAAGTGCTGCGGTTTTCGGAGAGTCAACTTTACTTTTGAAATACGATCGCACTCTGCTGCGTAAATTTTTTGCCTTGCCAACATAAATTACTTTCCCTTTCTCATTCAAAAATTGATAGATGCCTGGCTGAGAGGGAAGGTTATTTAATTTGTCTTCTAAAACAGAGCCCATAAGACTGTTTGTAAATTTGTAATTGCATTGTGTTAAAATGGACTTCAAATGATTTACGCAACAAATATAAGAAGACACAATTGCAAAATTATCCCTGCTTCAATTTTGAGCTACTCTGGTTTCCTTATTCTTAAATCAGAAAATGTTGGTTGCCAGCTATGCTGCTCAAAGATAAACTTGAGAACCAATAAAAAAGGGGACCCATTTAAAGATGAATCCCCAAAATTACTTCTGATTTGCCTTTCTATTACGATAATTCTTTTGGCAGTTTGTTTATATTTTTTTTCTATTGATTAGCAATCGGGTGCCTTTATAGAGAAAAAATATCTGCTATTTAGTTCGCATACCAAGTTCACGGTCAAGAAGATAGAGAGAAGGTTTGTTATCGCCGAGTAATTTTAGTTTGTGAACTATCTGTGAAACTGTGGTAACCTCTTCAACCTGTTCTGTAACAAAATAATTCAAGAAAAGATTTGTCGAATAATCTCTCTCTTGAACAGCTAAGGCAACAAGATTGTTAATTCGTTCAGTAATGTAAAGTTCATGTTTGTGCGCTTCTTCGAAGGCATCAAGCGGCGATTTCCATTCGGTTTTCGGTTTCTTTATTGCTTCAAGTGTAACTCTTCCTTCAACTTCATTTACATATTTGTATATCTTCATTGCGTGTGCATACTCTTCACCAGATTGAACTTTCATCCAGTTTGCAAAGCCGTTCCAAAATTCAGCTTCAAGATATGCGGCCATAGAAAGATAAAGGTAAGACGAAAATATTTCTGCATTGATTTGATCATTCAACGCCTTTTGCATTTTTTCGGTAATCATATTCACCTCTTGTATTTTTTTTGAGTTTATTGGTTAATCTTAATTTCAAATTAT
>JBFLWC010000149.1:0-4848 GCA_040758415.1 Bacteroidota bacterium
TACGCTGCAGATAAAGAATCTATCCGCACACGTCTCAAAGCATTTGTTGCACGGGACTTGTTTAAAAATGCCGGTTGGTATTTAACTCTGCTGAATTCAGACCGTCAATTTCAAAAAGCAGTTTTGTTATTCGATGAAGCCGTAAAACTTAGCGGTCTTCCAAAATAAATTTTTGTTGAAAGGTTAGAATGATTCATCAAAGCAAAATAGAAGTTCTTCAACACGATAGAGAAATAAAATTATTCCCATATAAAGATGCTTTTCCAAAACTTCAGGAATCGGTGTTTATTGCAGCCGGTGCAAAAATTATTGGAGATGTAGAGATTGGAGAAAATTCTTCGGTGTGGTATAATTGTGTAATTCGTGGCGATGTTCATTACATTAAGATCGGTTCGTTTACTAACGTTCAAGATTGTTCTATGCTGCACGTTACAAACGGAAAATTTCCTCTCGTTATTGGCAACAAAGTTACAATCGGTCATAGCGTAACTTTACACGGCTGTGTTTTAAAAGATTTATCTTTGATTGGAATGGGTGCAACAGTTTTAGATGGAGCTGTCATCGAGAAAAATTCGATAGTGGCTGCCGGCGCAGTTATAAAACCCGGGTTCATTGTTCCTTCTGGCAAATTAGCTGCTGGTGTTCCTGCAAAAATTATCCGCAGTTTAACTAAGGAAGAGTTAGACGAGTTTGAAAAATCCGCTATGCGTTATGTTGAATACACAAAAATTACAATCGAATCTCTGAAAAAAAATAATTATCAAATCGCTTGGTGAATTTGTGAAGAATACTTTTGTTTATAATGAGAAGGGAATTGCAATTAATAAAAAGACTGTGAAGAAAATTGTTGACCTTATAAAGGATGAACTTGGATTGAGTGTAAATTCACTCGAGTTTAATTTTGTTTCATCTGAAACAATAGCCGGAATAAACAAAAAATATTTAGAACATAATTTTTCCACAGACATAATCACCTTTGATTATTCGAATGAAAAAAATAATTTAGACGGCGAAATTTTTATCTCTTTACAAGATGCAGTTGAGAATAGTAAAAAATTTAGAATCTCTACAGATAATGAATTAGTGCGGCTTATTGCTCACGGTATTTTACATTTAGTTGGTTATGACGATACGACTGCTGCAAAGAAAAAGAAAATGAAAATTATTGAAAACAGACTTGTAAAAAAATTTCAAAAGTATTCTAAAAGTTTATTAAGAAAAGTATGACTCCCAAAATTGTAGAAGTTCTGGCAAAGATATTAGAAGGATTGAGCAACAATTCTTCTATAGAAGAGGTAAACCGTTCGCTCATCAAGAGCAAGCAGTTCGATCGTCAGATCCTCGGCATAGCATTCAGTTTAATTTACGATAAAGTATTGACTAAAAAAATGAAATCGGCTAAAGAAGAAACAAAAAATAAATACGGAATACGCGTTTTGTCTGAACAAGAAAAAGAAACTCTGGGAATTGATAATTATAACTATCTCCTCCATTTGATAAATGTTGGTTTATTAGATTTTGAGAATCTAGAACTAATTCTGGATCAACTTTCAATATTTCCGGAAACGAGAGTTACGCGTAAGGAAATCAACTGGATAATTCTTCTATCTTTAGTTGAGTTTGATTCCGAAGTTATGCCCGGAAGCAGAGTGTTGCTATATTCTTCAGATACTGTCAATTAATAGGTAAATCCAAAATGAGCAAAAATCTGATACTTGTTGAATCTCCTTCCAAAGCTAAAACCATAAATAAATATGTAGGTAAAAGTTATATAGTGGAAGCAACGGTAGGGCACATAAGAAATCTACCTAAAACGAAATTAGGAATTGATCTTGAAAACGGATTTGAACCGAGCTTGGTTAATATTAGAGGCAAAGGAGATGTAATAAAAAAAATTAAATCACTTGCAGCAAAATCAGCTAAAATTTATGTAGCTACCGATCCCGACCGCGAAGGCGAAGCAATTGCTCAGGATGTCGTAGATATTTTAACCGATAGCCAAAAAGAAAAAATTGAACGGGTGCTTTTCAACGAAATTACAAAAAAAGCTGTGAATGAAGCATTAAAAAATCCAATTAAGATAGACGGGCATCTTGTAACATCACAGCGTGCGCGCCGTGTTATGGACAGAATCATTGGATATAAAGTAAGTCCTTTCTTGTGGAAAGCAGTGATTGAAGCTTATGGAAGTTCACTCTCGGCAGGACGCGTTCAATCCGTTGCTCTCCGTTTAATTTGTGAACGCGAAGAAGATATAGAAAAATTTATTGCTACCGAATATTGGTCAATAGTTGCAGTCTTCACAACGGAAAAAGGGGAAGAGATCCGCGCAAAGTTGTACGAGGTAGACGGGAAGCAGATTAAAATTCCACCCAAACCAAGAATGACAGATGAAGAGTGGGAAGAATTTTTAAGGACAAACTTTGCCATAACTAAAGAAAGTTTAGCCAAACAACTTGTTGATGCTATAACTGCAAAAAATAATTTTGTTATTTCGGATCTCAATAAGAAAGAGAGTAAAAAAAATCCTTACCCGCCTTTCATTACAAGTTCTCTTCAAGTAGAAGCATCTAAAAAACTTCGCTTTCGACCGCGCAGAACAATGATGCTTGCCCAGCAATTGTATGAAGGAATTGATCTCGGCACAGAAGGAACAACCGGTTTGATTACTTATATGAGAACAGATTCGACCCGTTTAAGTGATGAGATTGTGAGTGATGCGCGTCAGTTTATTAAAGAAACTTATGGAGAAAAGTATTTACCGGAGAGAGCAAAAAGCTACGAACAGAAAAACAAAAAACACGTTCAAGATGCACACGAAGCCGTACGCCCGACATCTTTAAAGTATACGCCAGAATTCGTAAAAGAATATCTTGACGAATCACAATTTAAGTTGTATGAATTGATCTGGAAACGATTTATTGCATGCCAGATGGAACCGGCAAAAATGGAAACAACAACCGTAACTATTTCTGCAGATGAATTTGTTTTTAGAAGCTCAGGAACAACAATTTTGTTCGACGGCTTTTTAACTCTTTATGATGAAGATGCTGAAGACGCAAATGAACAAAATGGAAATGGAGGATTGATTCCAGCCGGTTTAGAAATAAATCAAAAAATGAAATTGGAACAACTCACACCTAATCAGCACTTTACAAAACCTCCGCCTCGATTTACAGAAAGCAGTTTAATTAAAGAACTGGAAAGCAACGGTATTGGACGCCCCAGTACTTATGCAATGATTATGGGAACTATAATTGACCGCAAATACGTTGAGCAAATCGAACGGAAATTAATTCCAACACAACTTGGAAAAAAAGTGAACGCAATACTTGTAAAAAATTTTTCTAATATTTTTAATGTGAATTTTACAGCACAGATGGAAGAAGAATTAGATGCGATTGCTGACGGAGAAATTGACTATTTAAAAGTGCTGAATGATTTTTACGGGCCCTTTTCAAAAACACTTCATCAAGTAGAATCTAATCTTGAAAAGATAAAGTGTGAAAAATGTGGCTCAGATATGGAAATTAGAATGGGGCGCTTCGGAAAATTTTTAGCATGCACTAACTATCCGGAATGTAAAAACATAAAATCTCTAAAAGAATTTTCCGCTAATGGCGGCGAGCCAGAGGAAACTGGCGATATTTGTCCGAAGTGTGGAGCGAAAACGGTTTTTCGTGAAGGAAAATTTGGAAGATTTATCGGCTGCGAAAAATACCCGGATTGTGATTTCACAAAAGTTGTAACACTCGGCTTAAAATGTCCAAAGTGTAGTGAAGGTGAGGTAATGACCAGAAGAACAAAACGCGGAAAAATATTTTACGGTTGCAACCGTTACCCCGATTGTGATTTTGCAAGCTGGACAATGCCGAAACCCAAAGGTGAAGAAGCTGCCTACTCTGGAGAAGAGTATGAGTAATATGAGTTACTAAGTCATGTTACGTAAAAAAAAATCCAAAATTCTAAGCACAAAAACTATCCCGCCGCTAGCGGGATGAATTTTCTTTATGAAACAGCTCGATATAAAAGATGCAGCAAATCAAATGCTTGCCGAACTTTCCGGTATATATCGGGCATCTCAAAATACAATTGATGCATATACGTGCGACCTAAGCGAATTCATCTCTTTCTGCCAAACAAAAGAGATCTCTTCTTTAGATAAGATTACTGAAAGAACTATTCGTCATTTTGTTATTTATCTAAACGAAAAAAAAGCAGCCAGAAGTACTGTTTCAAGAAAACTTTCTGCTTTAAGACAGTTTTTCAATTTTGTGTTGCGGAATAACTTGATAGAAAAGAATCCATTATCAAAAGTTCCTAATCCTAAAGTAAAAAGAAAATTACCTGAGATTATTAATCTTGATTCTTTTTTAGAAATTTATAGATTGCTGGATGAAAAGAAGAACAATTCGTCAATCAAAACAAAAGCAATATTTGAATTGTTATATGGCTGCGCATTGCGCGTTTCGGAACTTTGTTCGCTAAATGTTGAGGACCTTGATTTCCATTCTATGAGTGTGAGAGTTTTAGGAAAAGGATCGAAAGTTAGAATTGTTCCGCTCGGGTCAAAATCGTTGGAGGTGATTAAAAAATATTTGCAGTCTATTCCACAAACGAATAAATCAAGACCTTTATTTACAGATGAATTTGAAAAGAGAATCACGCGTCATTTTATTTATCGTTTAGTAAAGAAATACTTATCTAAAGTAACAGAGATAAACAAAAAGAGTCCGCACATACTGCGGCACAGTGCAGCAACTCATATGTTAGATAGAGATGCAGATATTATGGCTGTGAAGGAAATACTTGGCCATGAAAATCTTTCCACTACTCAAATTTACACGC
>JBFLWC010000150.1:0-2782 GCA_040758415.1 Bacteroidota bacterium
GTAGAAAGAGAATTTACCGCACCAATTTCAAATAAGTTTTATGAAGCATTAAATTCAACGGTAGTGTCAGTTGAAATAAATTTTGATGGGTTAGCTGATTTGGAAAAAATTATCAAAATGGGTTTCAAAGAAGGATTTATTTCTGCACTCGAAAATCTTGACAAATTGATTTGATATACAGCGCCCTTAAAAGCTAAAGCTCACATGCAAACAAATTTGAAGTTTTTTTAATAAATTAAATGGGAAAAAACCAAGCAGAGACTTTTTAGTGTAGTGCTTTCCAAAAGATTAGGGAGATTACCGGTTATTGACTTAAATATGATTTTATCCCGCATAAGAATTCTGTTATTACTTCTGTTGATTTTGATACCACAAATTTCTCAGATAGTGATGGCTATGCCAAAATCGCAGCAACAGAAGACAGATGTCAACGTATTCAAAAGGACAGCACTCTTGCACATGCAAGCAGGTCGCTATGGCGAAGCGATTGATCAACTCAACAAATACATCACGGCAAATCCGCAGGAATCCGAAGGTTATAATTTGCGCGCGCTCTGTTTTGAAAAACGCCAGCAATATGAAAATGGCCGTCTCGATTTCCGCCGCGCTATTGCTGTTGAAACTAAAAGCGCAACCAAAAGAGCCGAGTACGAAAAAAATCTGCAGCGCTTAATTGATACCTGGTACCCGATCTTAAATAAAAAAATTGAAGGTCACTTGCGCGAAATTGCAATAGACCCCAACAATCCTATCAACTATTTAGAAATTGGTAAAACGTATAAACTAATGGAGATTTGGGACAAAGCAGAACAGTGGTACGATGAATACTTAAAACGCGACGACAACGCATCGCCGGACGAAATAATCCGCTACACGGAAATTCTTGCAAAGACCGGAAGCATTGTTAAAGGCGAGCGGATATTAAAAAAATATGTTGAACGTTATCCAAGCGATTGGCGCTTGTGGAGCCGTTACGGTTATTTCACTTTGTGGCTCGGTAAATATCAGACTGCAAAAAAAGCTTTTGAAACAGCGCTTGGTTTTAAACCGTTTTTTGTAGAAGCACAGGACGGATTAGACATTGTTAACCGCCAGGCATATTTAACGCAGGAAGACCCGCGCGCTTTCGAAAAAGAATATCCCATTGACCGCTATTACAGAATAATTAAAAAAAAATCCGGCGATGTTGAAACGCGGTTCAAACTTGTTGATGAACTAATCAAAGCCAATCGAATTGAAGAAGCATATCAGCAATTACAAATCATCAGTGTTACAAAACCGGAAGATGAACGTTACAAAGAGAAGTGGGCATACGTTACAGAATTCCGAACTAAAACTTACCGCGAACGTTTGGACAGTGCCAAAGCACGCCTCACATTAAATCAAACTGATAAAGAAGCTCTGAAGTTAGTTGCAGAGTATTATGAATACCTTCAGGAGTATGATAGTGCAAGAGTTATGCTTGATAAATATTTCGAGCAATATCCGGATGAAAAAGACCTGGCGCTCAAGTACCGATGGGCGAGGATCTCTGCTTGGAGCCGTGAGTTCGACAAGGCAATTGAGATAACAGATACTCTTCTGAAAGAATATCCTGATAATTTAGACTATCAACTTTTCCGCGCACAGGTTTCTGTTTGGATAAGCCGGGATCTCGACCTTGCAGATCAGTATTTGGATAACGTTTTAAAGGCACGCCCGAATGATATTCAAGCGCTCGTTTCGAAAGGTTCTCTAATTTTAATTGAGCGCGATTTTGAAAAAGCGCAGGAATTTGCTGCCAAAGCAAAAGAGATTGAACCCTATAACGAGGATGTTATTAAACTTCAATCGAATATTGATTGGCAAAAAATGCGGGCTGAAGAAGAAAAACTTTATGCCATTCTTGAATTGGGCAGGCAAAAAGTTGTAGCCAAAGACTGTAAAGAAGCTCTTCAATTTTATGAAGAGTATTTATCGAAGGCGGAACCCAACGTTATCATTCTTAAAGAATACGGCGACGTTCTCTTCTGCGCAAAAGATTATCCGAAAGCACTCGATACTTATAACCAAGTTCTCGCTTCCGGCCCTAACTACGAAGCACAGATGCAGCGTGCAAAACTTTTTTATTCGATGGGAGATTCCGTTAACGCTGTAAGAGAATTCAATAATCTAGTAAAACAAGATTCATCTGACTTTGAAGCAAATCTTTATCTTGCAGACTCGTATGCAAAATTAGGGGAACCGGATTCTGCACGTACAATTTACAGCACACTTCTTCACAATTGGAAACTTGACTCAACTCAAACAAAAATGGTAGAAATGAGAAGAGGATGGCTGCCTGTAACAGGCATCTCAGCAATCTTTGAAACGTTTCCTAATTATGTTGGTCTTGCGCCGTCAGCTTCATATTATTCAGATAACTTGAGTTTTAGAATTTCACAATTTGGTGCAAGGTTAGAGCTGGGTCTTACTAACTTTATTTCGTTGGGAGCTACTTTTGCAAGAAGCTGGCTGAAAGCAAATGCAGCGAGTTTGAATCAAGATGTCCTGAATACAATAAGTTTTTCCGGCGACCGGCGTTTTACAACTTTAAAGTGGCATCTGTTTTTGCGCTTGTCAAAAAATTTAAATCTTGGTGTTGGAGCTGGCACAACTAACTCTCAAGGATTATTTGTGCGAGAAGATCAGGATGCGTTCGTTCGTTTTGAAAAAAAAGATACAATAGGCATAACTCTTCTTTATCAAAATTTAGACGGCGCTTTTATTCTTACTTCCCCCTATCTGCTTGATGTTCGTAATT
>JBFLWC010000151.1:0-2550 GCA_040758415.1 Bacteroidota bacterium
TAAAAGAGGAATTGAAATGACAGCAAACATTGATATGATAAAAAAGATTTACGGCGGATTCAGAAAGAAAGTAGATAACGCACGCAACGTGGTAGGACGACCGCTGACTTATGCTGAAAAAATTCTTTACGCACATCTTTGGGATGCAGCCACAAAAGAGTTATCACGCGGAAAAGACTTTGCCGATTTTGCACCAGACCGCGTTGCAATGCAAGACGCAACTGCACAAATGGCACTTTTACAATTCATGCACGCCGGAAGAAAAACATCCGCCGTTCCGGCAACTGCGCATGCAGATCATTTGATCGTTGCTCAAAGCGGATCCAAAGAAGATCTTGAACGTGCAATTGAAGAGAACAGAGAAGTTTATGATTTTCTTGAAAGCATTTGTAAGAAATTCGGAGTTGGCTTCTGGAAACCCGGCGCCGGAATTATTCATCAGGTAATTTTAGAAAACTACGCATTCCCGGGCGGAATGATGATCGGCTCGGATTCTCACACGCCGAATGCCGGCGGACTTGGAATGATTGCAATTGGTGTAGGCGGGGCAGATGTTGTTGATGTGATGGCGGGAATGCCGTGGGAATTGAAGTGGCCAAAACTTATAGGCGTTAAACTTTCAGGAAAACTTTCCGGATGGACATCGCCGAAAGATGTAATACTAAAAGTCGCAGGCATTCTAACCGTGAAAGGAGGAACTGGGGCAATAATTGAATATTTTGGTGAAGGTGCTGAATCAATTTCCTGCACAGGCAAAGGAACAATTTGCAACATGGGTGCAGAAGTTGGCGCAACAACTTCTTTATTTGCTTTCGATGAAAAGATGGCGGCTTACTTAGAAAAAACCGACCGTGCAGATGTTGCCGAATTAGCAAGAAAAAATGGAGACGTTTTAAAAGCCGATGAGGAAGTATATGCTTATCCGGAAAAATATTTTGATCAGATAATAGAAATTAATTTAAGCGAACTCGAACCGCATATCAACGGTCCATTCACGCCGGATAGAGCTTGGCAAATTTCAAAAATGAAATCTGCAGTTGTTGAAAATAACTTCCCGGATAAAATCAGCGCTGCATTGATTGGCAGCTGCACTAATTCAAGCTACGAAGATATTGACCGCTCTGCAAGTATTGCCCGTCAAGCACTTTCAAGAGGATTGAAAGCAAAAACACAATTCATAATTACACCGGGTTCAGAGCAGGTTCGTGCAACAATTGAACGCGATGGACAACTCCAAACACTTACAGAGTTTGGTGCTACTGTGATGGCTAACGCATGCGGTCCTTGTATTGGAATGTGGAAAAGAATGGACATAAAAACCGGAGAGAGAAATACAATTGTTAATTCGTTCAACAGAAATTTTGCAAAAAGAAACGATAACAATCCGGAAACCCTTTCTTTTGTTGCCGGCCCCGAGCTTGTAACTGCACTCGCAATTTCTGGAAGTCTCTCATTCAATCCGGAGACAGATTATTTGGTAAATGAAAATGGAGAACATATAAAACTTGATCCTCCGTTTGGAGACGAATTGCCCAAAAGAGGTTTCGAGAAAGATACACAAGGTTTTATCGCTCCGTCTAAAGATGGTTTCAAAACAAATGTTATCATTAATCCAACAAGCGAAAGATTACAATTTTTAGAACCGTTCAAAAAGTGGGATGGAAAAGATTTTATAGATCTTCCGCTGCTAATAAAAGTCAAAGGTAAATGCACAACGGATCATATTTCTCCGGCTGGTGCCTGGTTGAAATACCGTGGACATCTTGATAACATTTCCAGGAATATGTTTTTAGGTGCTATCAATGCTTTTACCGGAAATGCCGGCGAAGCAAAGAATCAATTCACAGGAGAATACAAACAAGTTCACGAGGTAGCGCGTGATTACAAGAAAGAGGGAATTGGTTGGGTAGTTGTTGGTGATGAAAATTACGGCGAAGGTTCATCGCGTGAACATGCTGCAATGGAACCACGATTCCTCGGCGGCAAGGCAATAATCACAAAAAGTTTTGCCCGCATTCACGAAACCAATTTGAAGAAACAAGGAATGCTTCCGTTAACTTTTGCCGACACGAATGATTACAATAAAATTCAAGAAGATGATAAGTTGAGCTTAGTAGGTTTGAATGAATTTGCCCCGGAAAAACAATTGAAACTGATTGTTAAACACAGCAATGGTTTAACAGATGAGATTTGGCTGAATCATTCATTCAATGCAGGACAGATAAAATGGTTCAAAGCGGGCGGTGCGTTAAACTTGATAGCTGCAAGCCACAAGGTACAAGCTGCAAGTAAAAAGATAAAGAAAGCAAAAACTGTAAAGAAGAAAATGGTTAAGAAGCCGGTGAAAAAAGTTACGAAGCAAAAACCGGTTGTTAAGAAGAAAATTAAAGTCGTTAATAAAAAAGCAAAACCCGTAATAAAAAAGAAAATTGTAAAGAAAAGAAAAAAATAATTTCTGGAAGTAAGAAGAGAAAATTTTGCATGGGGTAAGTGTGTAAGTCGTCTTACACAATAAAAAATAGAGAACATATTATATAAAATTTGCCTGCC
>JBFLWC010000152.1:0-5338 GCA_040758415.1 Bacteroidota bacterium
ATAACAGAGTATGAAACTTCAAAATATTTGTTAGGCATAATATTGATAATTCCGCGCAATAAATATTTGTTGTCTTTTAGTAGGAAGAAAGTCATAAATGGAACAATGACAATAATAGAGATAACCGAAACAATGCTGTAAACAATGTTGCTGAGATTGTTGACCCAATCAAGAATTATATTTTGAAAAATATTTGTAAACTTTTGAACTATATCAACTGAATTCAGAAATGGTAAAACCGACTTTAAAGATTTTTCAAATTGCAGAACCAGAAGCCGCAAATTTTCTTGGGTTAACGTGTTTGTGAGGTTATTAAGTTGATTAATTATTTTGGGAATTAAAAACGAGATACCAATTGAAATCAGCAATGCAAGAATCACAAAAACACTCAACACAGAAAATAACCTGCTTAAACCCCGTCGCTCAAAAAAATTTACTACCGGATTAAAAATCAGCGAAACTAAAATCGAAATTGCGAGCATCGCAAGTATATCTGCAAACAAATAAGAAAGAAAGACAAGCAGAATTAATGAAAGTAAAATTAAAAAGTATGTTTTACTTTTCTTTAGCTGGTGTTCGTTAAGAGGGATAATTTGCTTTATCATTTATATCTCCAGTTCAATATTTCTATTTCGTATGAAAAATTCAATTTGAATTACGATTAAAATTTTTTCAACAAATCTGTTATACTTCTTTCGGTTACTGAGACTTCAGAAAAATCCGTGATTGTCCGCCATCCGTCAGCTGACGGATTGCTAATGCGAGACATAAGACCATTGACTTGTGTCGGGGCAGGCGTGAAAAATGAAAAGTGAAAGGTGAGACATACCTTTCGGCGTGAATCCTGATTTCTGATTTCTTATTTCTTATTTTTTACCCCCGAAAAATATTTCAGAGATTAAAATTATTTTCTAGAAATTGAACCTACACCTGAGACGTCTGTTCTTGTTTTTGCCGGGTTGCCGTAATAATCAATCGAACCTACTCCTGAGACCGAAGCATCAAGATATTCTTTAGCGTAAACATCAGCACTTGCAGCACCGCTTACAGAAATTCGAACTTCTTTGGCTATCAATTCTTTTGCGTTAATGTTACCAGCACCTGAAAGTTCTGCTCTTAATTTATCAACCTCTCCTTTAAGATCAATATTTCCCGCACCGCTAAGTTCAACTCTAAAATCTGTTTCACTAATTCCTTTCACCTCAATATTGTTTGCGCCCGAAGCTTCTATTGATCTCAGGCGAGGAGTAGTTATCACAATCAAAATTTCTTTGCGTGGAGATATATTCCTTCTGGTATCAACAACAAGTGTATTCCCTTTCACTCTTGTTCTTATAAAATTGAGTAAATTTTCTTCTGCAGATATTCTAAGCGACGGCTCCTGTCCAACATCCACACGAATTGAAAATGCACCGCCGGCTTCTAACCTCTGAAAATCCTGAATCTTTCTGGTATCTTCTCTTACTCTACCATTCCCTCTTATACCCCAGAATCCACAGCCGCTTAAAACTATTGTAAGCAGCAACACAACAGAGATTATTTTCGTTTTCATATTTTTACCTCCGTGTTTTGGTCAATTAGACGCTGATACTTGAGAATTGTTCTAAAGAACCTCCGAGAAATTAGTAATAGTCATATTGCTAACACAAGAAGCGATTAGACATAAAATGTGAAACGCTAGATATGCCTACCTGTCTGCCAGACAGGCATGCGCGAGAAATAAGAAGTTCATCTGTCATTTATAATTTATAATTTATCATTCATACCTCGTACTTCGTATTTCGTACTTCTGATTAAGTTCTTATATTAACTCTATAAAAATAACGATAAGATATTTTATAATCCCCAGAGAAACCTTTTGTTTGACGAAGAACTAAATACGTTACAAGTTGAAGCTTACGATCATCTATGGAATGGAAGATTTCGGCTTGCATTAAGTGCTGCAGAAAAAGTTTATCAAGCGCGCCCCGACGACAGCGAAGCAGCTATCTGTTTAGCTTGGGCTCTGCTCGAAAACGGCAACCCGATGAAGGCAATGGATTATGCCAACCTTGCTGTTGAGTTGAAAGGCGATTCTATTAAAGCAAGAGTTTACCGCGCATATTTACTTTATAGAATGAGCATTTTTGAAGGAGCTATTGCTGATATTGATCAGTCAATTGATAAACAGAAAGAAATATTAGCGTGGACATATCTTAACAAATCAAAATCTCTTGCCGGATTGCAAAAATTTGAAGAAGCCAATAATGCTCTTGACCTTGCTCTGATAATTGATGACGGAAAAAATCCTGCATGGAAAGAGATGCACCAATGGCTCCTCAAAGCAAAAGAATTACAACTCGGGAAAAATCATTTTACACCCAAAAGCATTGATAAAATTTTAGACGATGCAAATAGTGCGATAAAAGCTAAAGAATATTGGTTCGCATTATTGGCTGCACGAAAAATCTTAGAGAAAAATAAAAACGATGAAGCCGAGTTAATAGAAATCGAATCTATGCTCTATCTATTTCAGCTGAAACCGGCATTAAAAAAAGCAGAGAGTTTGACCGGCAAGTTTAGAAAGAACGAAAGGTTTATCGGGATATACAACGCACTGAAAAAATTTTCACAGTTAGAACAAGAATATGAATTCAAGAATGAACCGAAGCGTAGTTTGACAAAAGAACGATATACGCACGACATGAAAAAAACTGGTGCCGCTTCACAAAAATTAATTTTAAAAACAGATGCGATCTTATATCCGAACGGGTTTGTTGATGTTTTTTCCTTCAAGCTGTTTGATGCGGTTGAAGAATCAAGAACAGGCGCGCGTGTTTACTACAAACATTTTGATCAGTCTGCCGGCAAGATCGCAGCAGAAATAATTCTCAACAATCCATTCTTCAATAAATCCGAAAAATTTTTTAACAGCGCTGCCATTTGGTATTTGAATGATTATGAAATTTGTCGAAATAATTTCCAGCTGAATTTAAAAAAGGAATGGGACTCTATAATCTTTGTTCAGACGCTAAATGCCGAACAAACGCCGAAATTGAATTTGGGACAGGCACGCGTTGAAATTTATGTTAACAATTTTAAGGTCGCTGAAAAATATTTTGGCATAAGTAATCAAAGGAGTATTGAAACCGAAGAACCATCTGCACCAGCCCTACCAAAATTCGAGAAAAAAAGCTACGGGCAAATATCGCCTCAAATTAGAGAAGAGAAAAAAATAAAATCGTTAAACGAACTGCTCGAAGAGTTAAATAGTTTCATCGGACTTACAAACATAAAAGAAGCGGTAAAAAGTTTTGTCTCTTATCTTGAATTCTTGAAGGAACGAAAACGACTTGGATTAAAAGCAGAAGATAAAATTGCAATCAATGCCATATTTCTTGGTAATCCAGGCACGGGTAAAACTACAATTGCACGAATGCTTGGAGATATTTTTTATGCGATGGGAATTCTACCAAGCGGGCACGTTGTTGAAGTAGACCGTTCTGCACTTGTAGGGCAATACATTGGCGAGACTGCTCAGAAGACAGAAAAAATTATTAACGAGGCAAATGGCGGCGTTCTTTTTATTGACGAAGCATACACACTTATAAAAAAAGGTGGCGGTCAGGATTTTGGACAGGAGGCAATTGACATTCTTCTTAAACGAATGGAAGACCGCAAAGGAGAGTTTGTTGTAATTGCTGCCGGCTACCCTGAAGAGATGGAATCATTTTTGAATTCCAATCCAGGATTAAAATCAAGATTCACTCAAACATTTGTTTTTGAAGATTACACGCCGGAAGAACTGATCATTATCTTCAAACAACTTTTGCAAAATAAAGATTATACAATTACAAAGGATGCTGAAGAAATATTAAAAAAAGAATTTATCTCGCTCTATCGCAGCAGAGATAAATCTTTTGGCAACGCCCGGCTTGTCCGCAAATTATTTGAGGAAGCAAAGCTGAACTTGAGTAAAATATGTCTTCAACTTCCGGAAGAAAAAAGAACTAAAGAACTCATTACCACTTTTGATGTCGAGGTAATCAACACAACACTTGCCAGGCGGCAGTCTAAGGATGTGAAATTCCCGATCAATGAGGAAGGACTTTCAGAATCGTTAAGAGAATTAGAAAATCTTGTTGGATTGAATTCCGTAAAAAAAGAAATTAACGATATGGTTAAGCTTGCCCGTTATTTTAATGAGCAAGGTGAAGACATTCGTAAAGTTTTTAACCAGCACATTTTATTCCTTGGAAATCCTGGTACAGGTAAAACAACCGTTGCAAGAATTTTTGGACGTATCTATTCTGCCTTAGGAATTTTACCAAAAGGTCATCTTGTAGAAACCGACCGGCAGGGTTTAGTTGCCGGATACGTTGGGCAAACTGCTGAAAAAACGACCGGCATAATTGATAAATCAATCGGCGGGATGTTATTCATTGATGAAGCTTATGCGTTAATAAAACCGAATGACAGCGGTAGTGATTTCGGGAAAGAAGCAATTGACATTTTGTTGAAACGAATGGAAGATGACCGCGGAAAATTTATTGTTATTATAGCAGGATACACAAATGAAATGCAAAACTTTGTTGCGAGCAATCCGGGAATTCAATCCCGCTTCAGTAAATCATTCACGTTCGACGACTACTCCCCCGCCGAGTTAATGGAAATTGCTCAACGTTCGGTTACGCGTGAAAAGAAAAAAATAAGTAAAGAGGCAGAAGAAAAATTACAAAAACATTTTGAAGACCTTTATAAAAACCGCGACAAGAAATTCGGAAATGCAAGGATCGTTAGAAATATCCTAGAATCGGTAAAACAGAAAATGCTCTTAAGGTTATCCGAAATTCCCGCTGAAGAGAGAACCGAAGAAAAGATTAACACAATAGAACTGAGCGACATAAACGACGTATTGAACCGCGGTGTTGAAGCTAAACAATTTGAAGTGCACGGCGATCCGCTCAAACTGCAGGAATACATTGATGAACTGAATAAATTGGTAGGACTTGAGAATGTTAAACAAGATATTTATAAACTCATCAGCTTTTCAAAAATTTCTCAACTTAAAAAAGAACGCGGGCTTCAATCGCTTGAACGCAACATGCACTCGGTCTTTATCGGGAACCCGGGCACAGGTAAGAGTACAGTTGCAAAAATAATTAGCAAAATTTACAAAGAGCTTGGCATTATAGATAAAGGGCACGTTGTTGAAGTTGACCGTGCGGATCTGGTTGCAAGTTATCACGGGCAATCATCTTCTAAAACAGATAAAATTATTCAGCAAGCTCTGGGTGGAGTTCTTTATATCAAGGAAGCGCAAACACTTTTTTTAGAAGAGAATTCTTTCGGTCAAGAA
>JBFLWC010000153.1:0-4795 GCA_040758415.1 Bacteroidota bacterium
CGAGATGATTAGAAAAATAATTTGCATCGTGCGGAAGAGGATCTAAAATTGTGTCGCCATAATCTTTCGAATAAATTGAGCCGAACTTTCCATTACCTATTGTTGTCGGGTCGTCATCCTTCTGAAATTCAACCATCACTGCAAGAATTTTTAACGTATCGGAAGAGCCTGTTTGCTTAGAAGATTCATATTGCCCGGAATAAACTTCCCTTCTAAAAGATTGGGCAGATAAACTGCCCAATCCAATTATTAACGACACAACTAAAAATATTTTTTTCATTTCAGTTTAGATTCCGCGTGGAAAACCTTGTGTAGATTTTGCAACTGCTCCCCAGCCGATTATTAATGAAAAGCGGAGCGTGTTAGAAAGCGGATTAAATTTGCTATTCTTAAAGAGATCGGTTGTGATGTAACTGAAATCGAATCCGTACATATCGTAGCGAATACCCGCACCTACCGTAACAAATTTACGATTGCCGTAATTAGGGTCTTCGTAAAAGAATCCTGCCCGCAAAGCGAACATAAAGTCTTCCGGAATCCCGTACCAGTATTCCAGCCCCATAGATGTTACGATGCTGCGCATTTCTTCTCTAAAAGGTTGATCTGACCATGAAGAAAAGATTGCTTTGTAAAATGGGGGGCTCTGGTTGGTTATGCTGTCTTTTACACCTATAAGAAGTTTGCCGAAATCGAGTGTATATGTAAGCGAGTTATATTCGTCCTGAAAAAATCTTGCTGCCAATCCTAAGCGAAGATTTGTTGGAATAGGGTCTGCCTGTGCTTGATCTATGTAATAAATCTTAGGTCCAAGATTACTTAGATTTATTCCTAAGCTGAATCTATTGCCGAGATCACCCACAAAAGGAATTTCAAAATGTTCCGGGCGCCACATTGTAGCAATATCAAAACTTACAGATGTTGCAACACCTCTCCCCTGTTCGGCTTCTGTAGGTTTATCTGCAAGACGACTGTGTATTACTCTGAAGTTGAAACCCAGTCCCAAATCGTTGCTGACTTTTGTTGCGTATCCAAGTGTAAGAGCCGCATCAAAAGAGCGGAAAGTTCCCAGTGGAGTTGGATCGGCTGAACCGGTTCTCACAAATTCACCAAAGTTCATGTATATAATGCTTGCAGTTACACTACCGTACAAATCTTCTACGTACTGGCGGTAAGTTGCATACTCGTAAAAAAGATCAAGATTAAATTGCGGCAGCCAGTTGCTGTGAGTAAGACTAACTTCCGAACCTGTTAAGAAAGCGATACCTGCCGGATTCCAGAAGATCGCAGCAGAGTTATCTGCCAGTCCAACACCGGATTCTCCAATTCCGCCGCCTCTTGAATCGGGTGCTAATAGAAGAAATGGAACCGATGTTTCACCCTGTGCCGATACTTTGTTAAACGAGATTATCAATGCACACACAAAAAAAAGCATCGATATTTTTTTCATTGTTACTACCTCCATAAATAAATTATTTTTTTCGGCGCGATATTTTATCTAATTACCGCTAATTTTCCAAGCACATTATCCTTATAATTGCCGTCAGTAGATTCGACAATAAGTTTGTAAAGATATGTTCCGTTTGCAATTTGGTTTCCATCTTCGTCGCGCCCATCCCAATCAACGCGTACAAATTTATCGAGCAAATCCCAGCTTTCAATTTGTTTTATCATTCTGCCTGCAACAGTGTAAATTTTTATTTTAACGTTGATAGGACTGTTGACGTTGTGTTGAAACGTGAATGTTGTATTCGATGAAAACGGATTTGGATAATTGAAAACATCACGAACTACAATTCCCTCATCTGCAGCAACGACCGTAAAGAACGCTTCTTTAGTAGACAAGTTGTTGAACACATCCCACGCTTTAATTTTTATTTTATAATCGCCAGGTTTCATCGAAGAGAAACGATAATTAATTGAACCGGATTTCCCTCCTGAATTGGGCTCGCCTACAAAACTTTTTGTAAAGTCTACTGCATTGGTTTCATCATCATTTATTATCCCTTCTAATCTGTGTCCTATCCCAATGCCGGTGGTGTTTAGACCTGTCTGGTCTGAAAGTCTTACGATCAAATTAAAATCCGGGTTGACGAGATACGAGTTTTCAAAATTTATCCTGTCAAAATAAATTGCAATGTCTGGACCCTTGCCGTCATTTACAGCATTAGGATTTGTTCCGCCGACTGTAATATTGTTTGTGAAGCCGATTCCATCTTTATCATTGTTAAAAATATAAGAGACAATTTTTCCGTTTTTACTTTCGTAAGAAATATCCTTTGGAACAACAAACTCTGTTTGGAATTCTCCGTTTGTAACTTTCTCATTTCCTCTGTAAATCAATCCGCCGGGGAATATAACAGTGTAGTTCATCTCTTTAAAGTAAACTGCGCGTTCTGAATCGAAAACACTCATAATAGTTTCGCCGTTATAAGGATTAGGAGTTCCGTCCGGATTTTTAACCGAGCCCTTAATTTTTGCAGAGCCGAGCGCATTAAGCTGCACAACACTTGTCAGGGCTTTGCTATTAACAGAATCAACGCGTGCTTGTGTATGCGGTTCGTTCAATCTAACTGAAGGATCGCCGAAGAGATGAAATTTTTCATCGTTATCCTGTGTTCGATATTGTTTAGTTAAAAAATATGCTTTACCAATTCTGATAGGCAAATTATTCTCATCGCGTTTGCGAAAAAGGTTCGTGTAGAGTGAATCGTTGATAGCCGCATTAGCTGTAGCGAAAACAGCCCGCACGGCAGTAAAAGCGCCAATAGTGCCGGCATCTTTCATGTTCATCATAATTTCTGTAGAGCTTTGTTCTCCGGGAACGTCGTATCTTCCAAAGTCGCATGTTGCAGCGGTTATGAAAACATAATTGCTGTTCTTTAACTGGGGAATGGTTGAAACTTTTTCAAAAACATTTTCATGCGCCCACTGGCTTGGATTGCCGTGCCCCGTCCAGTTCATTATCAAAGTGCCATTATTAATGGCATCAATAATTGCTTTGTTTACAGCGGGTTTCCTTCTGCCAAGACCTGTATTAACTGTTGGATAAGCTACAAGATAAATTTTATTTTCGTCTATGTATTTAGGAATTTTATTCCGCGCAAGGTTTTCCGATTGACTTGTATGAATACTTCCGTCGTCTACACCTACGGCAGCAGGTCCATCATCTGCAACTAATGTTACTGTATTTCTCCACAATCCTTTTTCAAGTCCTGTTTCATACTTGATGATTTTATCCACAACTGTTTTTGCTTCTTCATCGTTTCGAATGTTCAGCCGTCCAACTGCAAGATCAACCTTTAAATCGTTGCCGGAAATACGTGCAAAATAATCGTCGGTTGTGTAAGAATATATTGCATCGAGCGATTCGGTTGTTTGATAAGTCGGCACAAAATTTTCGTTCACCTTTTCTACATCGAAATAATCGTAAGTGCCGTCACCAAATAAGAGAAGATACATCGGCTTGGTCTGCCAGTTTTCATATGCAAACTTTAGGAAATCTCTCATCGCAGTAGGGTCCAACAATCCACCCGAAAATTCGTTCAGAATATCTTCTACATAAAAAACTTGTGTAGATAATTTGTACGGGGATTGATTAGCTCTATAGTTTGCATATCGTTCGGCTTGAGTTTTAAAATCGCGCGCGGTGATAACTATCATTTCGCTACCAACAACGTTACCGCGAATATTCGAATTGCTAATCTTGGTACCATTGGTTGGAGTTTTGTATGCAGACTGAGTTAGTGAGAGATATTTACTAACTTTATTTTTTGTTTCGCCCGCCTGGAAGCGGAACTGACCGCCGCTTATTGCAGCGCTGCTGACAAGCCGAACATTCGCAAAATCTGTTATATCAAAAGTCTGTATGCCGCTGTTAGAAAAATTGCTAATTGTATATTCAATGTTGGCAGTCGTATCTTTTGAAAAGAAGAAAAGATTATCGTTTACTGCGCGCAAAAATCTTTGATAAGTAATCTCGAAATAATCTAAATAAACCTTTGCGCTTGTCTCGCCGGTACTAATTGAAAATCTTAAATTGCTTCGTTCGTCTGTAATAGCTCCGTTGTAAGTTGCTGTGCCAATGTTTTCTATTCCGAAAACGTAAGTATAATTTCCCCAAAGGTTTGTAGTGTAAATTTGTTTGCCGCTCTCCTCGAGCTTAAAATTAATTATTGGCTGGGAAGCATTAACAACACGGAAGTTATATCTGACGGGACTTGACGGTACAATTCCGTTTAAGGAAGAAAGATATGTTCTGCTCTTTGTTTCAAAATCTAATATGTCTCCAAAATAATCTCTTCCTGTTTTGCCGAGGTTTTCTTTATCATCGTCCAAACTTTTAAATGATAATGTTGTTTGCTGCTGATAAGCACCCTGAATATTCAACGATTGTTTTTCGTTCATTCTTTTTCCATTTGCACCGCCGGTAGTAAGCCAGTAATAATTCTTTTTTGAGTACGGATGTTTAACGCGTATGATATTTTTTTGGTTTGAACTGTACTCCCAAAATTCAGGCGGTCGGCCGTAAAAAAGAATATAATCGTTAGCGTCAAACTTTCCATCCTCTTCTCCAACAACTTGAATCGCATTTTCTATCAATCCTTTGTTGTTAGATTTGTTCAATGGCTCCGGTAAAGCATATCCTCCATATCCGTAAATTTTTATTGTCTTTGGATCAAGCGTGCCGGTATCAATACCTAACCCTTGTAAAAAATTTCTATCAATTTTATAAATACCTTCTTCAGGGGTTTCAATACGATACCAATCGCCGGATGCTAAAACAGAATTAGAAATT
>JBFLWC010000154.1:0-3293 GCA_040758415.1 Bacteroidota bacterium
GAGCTGCAATTTTATTCTAAACTTTTTAGTACCGGTGTGCGTAGACCTTTTCTTGAAATATACACACGCTACTCTGATGTGATTGCTCACTATCTTAATTTGGCAATTAAGAAAAAAATAACCGCAGGTGAAGCACTGAATAAAGCAGAGCGAATAATAAATTCCGGCGATCTGTTTATTAAATAAACGAACGAAAAAATGGCAGACCAATTTTTTGAAAGTCTTAAAAAGTATCATTTCGAGTTTAAGCACTTAACAGTGCTTTTTGTCGGGTTGGTTATCTTTCAGCTGATCTTGTCTTTCGTTCACAAAGCTTCGCTTCGTAATTTTGTTGAGAACACACAGGAATGGTATCAAAAACATTCTGCCGAACGTCTTGCGAATTTAAGTTCTACAACACTCGAACTTTTACTTGAAACATCTAAAATGACTATGCCCATTGATGAAACGAACAAACGTAAAGTGATTCAGTTTTTCGATATCATTTTAAATCAGCAGGTGCTTCAGCAAAATGTTGAGGAAATTTCTCTGCTTGTAAGCGATGGAGATAAAACTTACGCCATAGATGAAGGAGGTATGTTATACTCTTTTATTTTCAACCATAAAATTGAAGGAACTGATGCCTCTGCGCGTCACCCGGAAGCAATTAAAATGTACAAAAGTCTCAGGAACGAACTTATTGCAAACGAACAGATAATAAACATTCTTAGCGAAAAGCAAACGTATCATATCCTTGTTCCTTTTGTTCCCAGCGGAGAGTTTGTAGGTGCACTTTACATGCGCAATACGCCCGATGTGTCATATATTCAAAAAGAAATTGCATCCAACTATGAAGAAACATCTATAATTTATTCCGCACTTTTTTTACTCGGTCTGCTTGCTATGTATTACATCTCTACTTATACTGTTAAAGAAAGGGACGAAGCACAAAAACTCTTGCTCGAAGAATACGAACGAAGTATTAAACGACAGATTGATCACGAAAAAGAAACGCTCTTCACAAAAAGAATTTATCACACGCATCACAAAGCGGAAAAAGTGATGGGATTTATAAAGGATGATCTTCGGCAGCTCTCGCCGGAAAATATCGGCGATGTAAAATACCGCGTTACAAAATATTCTAACTTTATTTCACGCGTAATTTATGATATGAAATGGTACGACCCGCCGATCCAAACAATTAGAAACGCTGCTTTTAAAACAGACTTGAACGAGGTGATCAAATTTTTGGTTGACAACATTTTTAACCGCACATCGCAAAAATCAGGGTCTTTTGAAATTAAGCTCGATCTTGACCCCGAAGTTCCGCCGAGTAGAATAAACGAGTTCGTAATTTGGGAAGCCATTGAGCCGTTGATTCAGAACAGTATTGATCATGGCGGCGATGTGGATTTAATTATTTTTGTGCAGACAAAATACAATCCGGAAACCAAAACAACTATGCTTACAATATCGGATAACGGACAGGGAATTGAGCCGGAGCTGCTTGAAGTAAACAAACAAGGAATTAAAAAAATATTTTTAGAAAATGTTACAACAAAAACCGGCAATCAATCAAACGCGGGTTACGGATGTTATATTGCGTACGAAATTTCAAAACAAAGATGCGGCTGGGATATTGACGCTGAGAATCTTTCCGAAGGCGGCTGCCGGTTTACAATTAATATTCCTAATTAATTCCGGAGAATTAAGTGGCAAATTACGACCAGATAAAAATTTTATTGATCGAGGATGAAGATTTTGATGCCCGGCGTGTAACTAACACAATCAGTCCATTTGCAGAGAGAATAAAAATTGAAGACGTCGTTTCCGACGGGCGTTCGGCAGTTGAGCTCCTCAATAAGAAAAAAAATTTTTACGACGTTGTGATTATGGACTTTCAAATTGCCGGCGGGCTACGCGGCGATCAGCTGATCAAGAAGATCAAAGATTTTGATTCCGCTCTTCAGATCATCGTTATAACAAAAATGACAATTAACATCACCGACTATGAATTTGCGCACAGCATGCTTGAAGCCGGCGCTTTTTGGTATTGCACAAAATATCCGGGAGACATCGAAGAATACATTTACCAGCCGACAGATTTCATAATGGCAATTTTTAACGCATACGAAAGAAAAAAGCTTATTAAAGAAAAACAGAAATCGAATCTGAAACTAAATAGAAACGTTGAAGATATTTTAGCGAATAAAAAAATTATAGGTGTCTCTGCTGCTGTTCAGCAATTGCGGGAAGAGATAGCAAGGTATTCCAACAGTTCAACGCCAATACTAATTACCGGTTCATCCGGCACGGGTAAAGAATTGGTTGCATATAATATTCATTACAATAGTCCGCGTAAATATGAAAATTTTATTCCGATCAACTGCGGCGGAATTCCGGATCAACTAATTGAAAGCGAACTTTTCGGTTATGAAAAAGGAGCTTTTACTGGCGCAGAAAAAAGTAAACCGGGACTTTTTGAACAGGCGAATCAAGGAACAATTTTTCTTGATGAAGTTTCAGAACTGCCTATTACTGCTCAAGTAAAACTTTTGCGTATCCTTCAGGAAGGAGAAGTTGAAAAAATTGGACGCACCGAAAAAATAAAAGTAAACGTGCGCGTCATCTCGGCTTCTAACAGAAATTTGGAAGAAGAAATCCGCCAAAAGAGATTCCGCGAAGATCTGTTTTACAGATTAAACGTTGTGCCTATTCATGTTCCCAGTCTACGCGAAAGAAAAGAAGATATTCATTACCTGTGCGATTATTTTATGAATGAATTTTCAATTGATATGGGTAAAGAAACTCCGGTAATTCAAGAAGCAGCGATGAAGTTGTTGATTGATTACGATTGGCCCGGCAACATACGCGAATTAAAAAATCTTGTTCAGCGGTTTCTCTTTTATGATGAGAAAATTATAACTACGCAGTTGATTCAAACAGCACTTGGCAAAAATGCTTTTTCATCGGATAATTATTCCGGTTCGGACGGAATCAGTTTTAAATTGCCAAGCGGAGAGCAATCATTAAATCTTATGGAAAAAGCTTTCCGCGAAAAATATTTTAAATACATCCGTAAACAATCTGCTTCTGATTCCGAAGCCGCGAAGAAACTTGGCCTTGCCCCGCCAAATTATTATAGAATGTGTAAAGAACTCGGGCTGAAATAATTATAATAGTCATTGGTCATTCGTCAATAGTCATTCATCTCGCATCTCACCTCTATTGACGCAGGCAGAGTTCACCTCTCTTTATTATAACTGTTATCAATTTAATAACCGGCTTGTTATTACTTTAATAAGCTGCGCTCT
>JBFLWC010000155.1:0-4596 GCA_040758415.1 Bacteroidota bacterium
GCGGCGCAAAAAATATTTTTACATCCCGGTAGTCCGAAAACAAATCGAAGAAACTTCCGATTATCGGAATATCGAGCGGCTTAAAGTAAAGATCGCGGCTTAAACTGACAGAATAATTTGCACCAGCATTCCATAGCCAGCTCTCGTCTGAAACAATTGTTGGAGAAGTTCCGTTCGTTCTGTTATAATTAAACAAAAAGTTGAGATTGTTAAACGTATCTCTTATGTACCAAATATCCGTTGGTATTTTTATTCGAACGTTTGAAAGTGTCCACGTCTCAGAAACGTTTATAGTTTGAGCTATCTGCTTTAAGCTATCAACAGCTCTATTGATAGTTGACTGATTAAAGTTCTTTTCTGTTAGAAATCTTCTCAACTCGTTCTGTGCATCAGAAATTTTAACATCGGTCCCGGGTTTATAAAGAGGATTGATTTGCTTTTCTGTTCGCGAATAAGTCAACCGCAAATTACTGCCAGCAAGATTAGCTGGAATAAGTTTCAACAGGTCGAGATCAACAGCCAACCCCCAGTCAATTAGGTCTTCTCTGCTGCCGAACCTCTCATTTAATCTACGAAAATATGGATTGGTCTTACCAATATTGAAATTCACTTTAACAAGATCGGCAAGTTGAAGCGCAGCACTTGCTCTATAGGTCCAGCCGGGCGTTGTATTGGCTTCCAACACGCGCAGCTCGTTTACCCATACGTTGCCGGAGACCGGCTCGTTCGGCGTTCCTTTATCGCGTGGATTCTCAATTCCAATCATAAAAAATGTTACGCGGGTTAAAGTTGGGTTACCTTTTACACCGTAAGTGTGCCCTTCTTTGCCTTCAACATTCACACGGTAAAGAGATTTAATATCGGAACTATCCCGTCCCTCTTTAATTGCAGTCAGCTCGTTGAACCTTATACTTATCTCACTCCAGTTTTTTTGATCCTTGTCCGGATTAGCCCTTACAGGCTGCCTGTACTCATAATAATTTAATGTATCTGAACCGAATTTTAAGTAGACTTCACTTGCATAATTGTTAGGCCCCTGGTAGTAAGAAACAGAACCGGGCAGTTCGTTATCATCGCTGTGAACAAAAAGTTTCATCTCATTGTAGTTGAAAAGATCGAACGGTTTGTAAAGATAACGAACAACTTCTCTCTTATCACCATCTTCTAATTTTTTGAGTATTAGATTGAGCGATTGTTCGTTCTTGAAAATTTCATAATTTGGTTGTGTTCTATCGCGTTCGCGTTGAAGCCCGAGCGGTGGAGAATATTCTGCATTGTCTTCTACATTGATTGTTGAGAGTGTCAAAATTGTATCGCTGACAGTCACTTTTGGCGTTAAAACCTTCTGCCATTGGTTTCCAACCAGATTCATTTCCGTAAAACGCAAACGGACTTGTTGATTAGCACCTGAAACCCAGAAACGAATAAACTCGACTACAGAAAAACTCGGGTTGCCAATTTTGCTAACAAAATCTTTCAAAGGAATTCTGTATAAATACCATCCTCCATTTCCTGCTCCCCCTGCTTGAATAAATTTATTTACACTACGGTTTGTATCTATCGGCACTTCATAACGAAAATAACTGTTGGTATTATCGAGAGTAAAATTCCCGTTCAAATCTTCAGTATCTGGCAGCTTTCCTAAATCAAGCGCTTTGCCATTTCCTTCTGTAGCATTTACGGAGGAATAATCTGCAGACCCGGTTTGATATGAGTAATTATCAGCACTTGGATCGGGGTTGGTTTGCGCATTATAGCCTGGCTCTTCTGTATCTTGCAAACCATCAAGACCAACATCTTCGCCTACGTCAAGAAGACGGTTAGGGTACCCTTTATCTTCCGTATCGAGGTTGCCGTTCGGAATAACGTCTTCGCTGATTCTTCCAAGATCAATATTAATTTTTAAATCTGCCGGCGCTTCTCGAATATAAAGCCAGAATTCTATGAACTGCATGTTTTCTTCAACAAGATTGTTTGCAGTTGAAGAGAGCACCTTCATAAATCCGCCCCAGTTTTTAGATTTATCACCAAGAGTAGGGTTCCAATTAAAGAATCCCTTTTTATCCGGCTGGAAAACAAAATCAAGAACTTGAATTTGCGATGAATTCGGTGCAGCTTTTTTTCTGTTGCCATAAAGAACATTTACTGTTAGATCAGATGGATTTATATTATACCAGTATGCTTTCGCTTTATAATTCATTTGCGCATCAGTTTTCAGTTCAGGGTCCATTAGAGGTAATTTACCAATGAAAGGTAAATCATCCGGAACGCTTATATCGCGCCATGAGCCATACGCCATTCCAAGAGGAATAACTTTTTTTGCACCTTCAAAGTCGTCAATGTATGCAATGCTTTTCCCATTATCGCTTGCTATTGTACTTTTCTTTGTGTTAGGGTCTGGACTAATATATGCGTATTCAGCGTTCATAGAAAAATTTGAAGGCGCACTTGTTGAAATAATATTATCAAGTGCTTCTGTAACAAACGGAAGATTGATATTTGTTCTAAAATCAATTCCATAGATTGAATTTTTTAACGGTTCTTCTCCAATTCTAACTTTATCGCTAAGAGTTTGCTGGCTCAAATTCAGGAACGAAAAACCGAGAGCAGTTTCTTTATTAAACTCGTAAATACCACGGAAGCCCAGGAGAGTTTTTGATGCAAGCTGGAAAAGATCATTCTGCTCGTAAGTAATTCTAAGATTTTTACCGGGTACAAGCGCATCTTCTCTGCGAATCTGAATTTGACCGAGATTGTAATCCACTGTATAATCTGTTCCACTCTTTAATAGATTGCCGTCCAGGTATACTTTTACTGAATTATCAACAACATTAAAACCAATGTTGTAAACAGAAGTAATCGAAGCCGAGTATTCGCCGCTGATAACAAATTTATCCTTCGATCTATCCTGCTTAGCATAAGTAACAGTAGTATCATATATGGCTTGATAATTCAGGGAATCGGGTAATGATTTCGGAAAATCTTTTCCGAATGGCTGCAGTACAGGAAAAATAATTTCCCCGGTTTCAGGCATAATTGTTCTGGGTGGAAAATAATCGAAGTTTCCATCCGCCTGCGTGCTGGTTCCGCTTTTGTCTGTTTTGTCAAGAGAAAATGCCTGCAGCAATCTTACACCTTGATAGTTGTTCTGCGCTTCCTGTCCTTCTATTCTATAGTTAATGTCAAGAGAAAATCCTTCCTCTTTAATCTGGCGGCCTCCGACGGGATAAATATTTTTCAATTGCAGCTTCCAGGCTTTTTTAAATTGCGGCTGAAGTGTTGGCGGTTTTACAAGTTTGAGTACTAACCGGGTTAAATTAGTTCCTTGAAGATCATCTATAAACTCGCCGTAGTAGATGTCGTCTTCTTGAGCTGTTGTTGGACCTTCCCGCACAAATGCAACTGCAATAGCATCCTGATCCTGTATTTGTGTTTTAAAACTTACAACTCCGGTATATGGGTTATATGTATAATCAACACCATTTACCAAAAGTGTAAAGCGCCTGTTAATCTCCTGTACGCCGGGTATTGTTGGATTTGTAACACTAGCAGTATCGCGCAGATTAGAATTATATAACTCTCCTCTTTTTCTTTTTGGAAGGTCAATATAAGCGTTAGCTTTTCTTTCGGTAGAGGTCGGAAGTCCGGTAATAGTTTTCCAAACTTGAATGTCTCTTACACGGAGTGAATCCACTACAATCGCTACCGGATTGTTATAATAATTGTTGAAGATATTCAATCGAGGGTCGGTATAAATTTCGTGAATAAAGAAGTGATTGGGAGAATAATCGTAAGCGCGGATTTCAAATTTTTGAGATTTAGCGCCTCCGCTAACTGTTACTTCCTGAACCTCGCTTTTCTTTTGAGAAGCAAGTGCGGTTAGACTAAACGGGCCCATCTTAAATAGTGCTTTCACACCAAACAATGCATCACTTCCGCCAACTAAAGGAGAAGTTTGTAGTGCAACGTTGCCTGCTTCGATGCTCTGAATTATTTCATCTTCGTAACCTGTATATCGTAACTTAAGCTGGTTTTCAAATTGGAATTGACGTTCTGTGTTCCAATCGGCGCCAAGTGTAAGTTTATCACCAATTGTGCCGCTCAAGTTAACTTGCACCTGTTGTTTGAAATCCGGTTCGTTTCGTGTATTACCGAGTGCAGATGTTGTTATTCCAGTAGTTGTTGTGTTTCTCCATGCGCCGTAAATATTAACCTGCCCGCTGATCTTTAGATTAATTTTAGGCGGACCAAAAATGCTTAAAATTGGCGAGCTGGGAAGTGGAATATCAATGTTGGTAATATCAGTTATTAATTGAGTAAGATCTCTTTTACCCTCTTTCAATTTATATTCATACGCCTTCTGTTCCCAGATATCGCGCGTTACTGCTTCGAGCCGCAATTTTATAAATTCATCTAACGGCATCTCAAGATAAGTCCGATACGGTTTGCCTCCGATATTTTCTTTTATAGTAACCTTCTCTCCGGTTGAATCTAATTGAACCGTCCGTGATATGGTCCCTTCGAAAGGACGTGCAAAAAAACTCGAAGGTTTTTTCTGTCTGAATTGAACATAAGGAGGGTCATCTCGGTGAAAAT
>JBFLWC010000156.1:0-2581 GCA_040758415.1 Bacteroidota bacterium
CCGAAGTTCCGAAGGAATGGCTATGCCAGAATCCTCCGTAAGGAGTCCTTCGGACCTACGGGAAAATCCTCCCCACATAGTGGCTATGCCAAAGGGGAGGACGTTAAATACCCCGACCCTTGGGTCGCGGGTATCATTCAGCACAGGTCGGAGTCAATACTCCGACCAAGCATTTTTCTCTCCCCCTTTGGGGGAGATGGAGGGGGCTTTATTAATATATTCTTTGGGCGCAGATAGAAATGAAATTGATAGTCCGTTAACTATGCGTAGTTTTTTCAGAAGTTTATTTTCCATAATTCTTTTTCCTTTTTAGTAAAAGATAAAAAGAAAAAATTAATTCCAGAAGAATGGCGGATCTTCAACGGCGTGTTGTATGTCGAAAACTTTTTTATAATTAGCATGAGCGCTGCATATCATTGTGAATAGTTCGTTGCGGGATCTGCGGCGCGAATCCGTTTTATGCGAAGTCAAATTGGTAACAATTCTTTCCAGCTCTATCCAGCCGGTATTAATACCGAGCATCTGAAGCAGTTCATAAATAATCATTAACAATTTTCTTTGATCAAACTGCGTCTCTTCCAAGGATTCAACAAAACCCAATACCCCTCCGCTGTAAAATGATATCTCCAGAAAAGATTCACCCCCCCTCTGAATCTTTTCTGAAACTATCTTAAAGACTTCATCTAAGAAGTTTTTGAGGTCATCAAGACTTTTAATAGAAGGACTACTTAGAATTTCCTCTTCAAACACTTCTTTAATTAGATCGGATGCAGTCAATACAATCTCCCGATGCAAAAAGATAATCATCGAGTGCCGGTGATTTCCAAAACTGCTTTTTTCAATTAAAAGCTGCTGCCTTAAAACTGATAAAAAATAACCCAGCGTAAAAGCCGCAATAATTTTTCTCTTTAACTCCAAGCCACTTTTCCCTAGCAAAAAATTTGACAAAGTTAGTAGAGAATTTAACCAAGGTTTGGCGATTAAACTTTAGTAGTTGTACTAAACTTTTTACTTTTTTTGACACTTTTTGGCAAAAAAGATTAGTAGTTCTACTAAAGCCATCTCAAAAATGGATTTTTGTTTTTAGTATGTTGAAATTGAAATAGAAAATTTGTTTGTATTTGTAGAGTGTTAAGACAGGTTGTTATTTAATTTAGTTTCGCGCATGAATACCCCGCCAAACCTGCCTATCCGGCAAGTAGGCGGGGATGAATTGTGGTTACGTAACAGTACCCCGCAGACGGCGCGGTTGTTCATTTCTAGCACCTTTCACTACAAGACACGGAGCAATGAGACCTTTGACACACATACTCTCATAGAGTAAAAGGATGGTTTGGCAAGAGATCTCCTAAATACCCTCAAAAACTACTCCCTAATAACTGCGCCAATTACTTGAATTTGATATGCTTTTTTCATCATTCCCATAGATGAATGCATATCGCCTTCTTTTCCCGAATGGTCAGCCATTTTTTCGTGTTTCTTCTCTTCAGTTTTTTTCTGCTGGTCGGTCATAACATCCTGCTGCTCGCCGGTTTTATTCTGCTCTGTCATTTTGTGTTTATCTTTACCTTTATCTTTTCCTGCAGCAGCTTCCTTTTTTACTTTAGCAAAAACGCCTTCAACCAAAGCGGTTTTTCCTAAGGCATCCTGTGGAAAAACAATCTCATGCTCGACGGCTTTAATTCTGATTTTTTCGTTTTCTTTTTCCCCGGCAATATCTAACCAGCACCCCTTTTCTTTGCATACCCCAAGAATTTTTCCTTCTACCAAAACGGTCTTACCTTCAAATTTCCCGGGATCAGCAAGAATTGATGTAACAGAAGTTTTCTCTTTGAGAGTTATTTCTTTACCGTATTTTTTTTCTTCTGCCACAACAAATGTAACAGCAACCAAAAGAAGAACGATTAATAATTTATTCATTGTAGTACCTCCTATGTTATTTTTTTTACAGAAAGAAATTAAGCCAATTGCTACATTTATGCAATACACTTTGTCTTTGATTATATTTAGTAAGCCATTAGCTTTTAGCGATTAGCTTTTAGCTAAGGGCTAATTGTTAACAGCTAAAAGCTAAAAAATGTTTTCACAAGTTGTATTTCCATTACCATTTCGAAATGCATTCACTTACTCAATTCCCGATGAACTGAGGGATGCTGTTAAAATAGGTGTACGCGTTGTTGTGCCTTTTGGTAAACGTGTACTTACCGGATTTGTAATTGACATTTCCAAAACAACCGAACTTAAAGAAAAAATAAAACCAATCCGGGATGTGATTGATGAAAATCCAATCTTCGACAGGACCGCGCTGAAATTTTACGAATGGATCTCTGAATATTACTTGAGTTCGCCGGGCGAAGCTCTTCGAAATTCCGTTCCTTATGGAACAGAGATCGAATCGAAGAGAAAAGTAGTAAGCGATAAAAATTTTTGTGAGATGCTGCTCAATCAAGAAATGAAAAAAAATTCTCTGCGTGCAAAACTTTTAAGAGCGCTTTCTCAAAAAGAAGTTTACAATATCTCTCAGCTTCAAAAAGAAGTGAAAAATAAAAGTATTTATTCGATACTTCGTTCTTTAGAAAAG
>JBFLWC010000157.1:0-12135 GCA_040758415.1 Bacteroidota bacterium
ACACAATTTAATCAAAAAATTCAAAGTTGCTTCGGGCGAATTGAATTTATTATTCATCTCAAGCTTAAGTGTTTCATTTGCCTGCACAAAATTAATTTCTTTTGCATAATTAGAATTGATGAATGTAAGCAGCGGCACAAATTTATTCTTATAAAATTGCTCTCTCTCTTTTTTAGGAAGAATGATTATAACTTTGTTGAGCTGAATAATTATTCTTTCAAACAGAGCAAACGATGCGTAGAACCGCAGTGTAGCTGCAAGAATTAATCGCTCTATATTCTGAGGAAGTTTTCCATATCGGTCAATCATTTCCTCTTTTATTTCATCAAGCTCTTCTATTTTTATCATCGAGAAGAGAGCAGTATAAAAACTCAAGCGGTCTGCTTGATCCGGCATAAACGATTTTGGAATTCCAATTTCGAAAAATGTATCAATCGTTGGCTCTGAACGCTCTAGGTGTTTTGGAAAATTCTTAAAGAGATCTTTGAATTCGTCCTGCTTCAATTCTTCAACTGCTTCATCTAAAAGTTTTAGATACATATCGAAACCGATCGAATCAATGAAGCCGCTCTGTTCTGTGCCGAGTAAATTTCCTGCTCCTCGAATTTCAAGATCGCGCATTGAGAGGTTAAATCCTTCGCCGATGTCTGTGTATTCCTCAATAGCCTGCAAACGCTTAACTGCTTTTTTTGTGATTGTATTAAGAGAGGGCACAAGAAAATACGCATAAGCCTGGCGGTCGCTTCTTCCAACTCTTCCACGCAGCTGATGCAGTTCTGCCAAACCAAAACGATCCGCACGGTTTACAATAATTGTGTTCACGTTCGGAATGTCGAGTCCCGATTCAATAATTTTTGTTGAGATAAGCATCTGATAATTTTTGCTCAAAAAATTGTGAATAACTTTTTCAAGTTCGGCAGGTTTCATCTGTCCGTGTGCAACGCCGATTTTTATTTCGGGAATATATTTTTGAAGATACGCCGCAATTTTTTCGATTGATTGAACCCGGTCGTGTACAAAATAAATTTGTCCGTTGCGTTTAACTTCGTTTAAAACCCACGCGCGTATTTTGTTAACGTCAAACGTGTCAACTTTTGTATAAATCGGCTGACGGTTGGGAGGCGGTGTAGCTATAATTGAAAGGTCGCGCGCACCAAGCAGAGAAAGATTAAGCGTGCGCGGTATCGGCGTTGCCGTAAGCGTGAGCGTATCAACATTTGTTTTGAGCGAGCGCAGCTTCTCTTTTGCCATCACGCCAAAGCGGTGTTCTTCATCAATAATTAATAATCCAAGGTCTTTGAAACGGATATCTTTCGAAAGCAAACGGTGAGTACCAATAACCAAATCAACTTCTCCGCTGGAAAGTTTTCTTGTAATTTCTGTTTGTTCGGCTTTTGTTTGAAACCGCGAGAGCGCTTCAACCTTTACCGGAAATTGTGTGAGACGGTCTTTGAATGTATTGTAATGTTGTTCTGCAAGAATTGTTGTTGGCACAAGCAGTGCTACCTGTTTTCCATCGTTAATTGATTTAAATGCTGCGCGCACTGCAATTTCGGTTTTGCCAAAACCCACATCGCCGCATACAAGCCGGTCCATAGGATTCTCGCATTCCATATCGCGCTTAACTTCTTCGGTAACTTTTGTCTGGTCGGGAGTGTCTTCGTAAAAGAATGACGCCTCAAGCTCTTTCTGCCAGATCGAATCAGCACTGAATGAAAAACCGTGTGTGGATTTTCTTTTTGCATATAGAGTGATGAGTTCGCGTGCTGCATCTTTGATTTTTGCTTTTACTTTTTTCTTTGTGGATTTCCACTCGCCGCTGCCAAGCGTTGTAAGTTTTGGCGGAACATTATCCTGAGATGAAAATTTTTTTACTAGCGAGAGATAGTTCAGATTAACATAAACAATGCCGCCCTCGTCATACAAAATTTTTATTGACTCCTGTTCGACTTCTCCAATCTTAATTGTCTCGAGACCGGAGTATTGCCCTATTCCAAAATTTTCATGAACAACAAAATCACCCTTTTTTATAGAAGCAAAATCTTTTGCGCGGGATTTTTTAAATTTTTGTTGTGAAGGAATTTTTGTACGGTACGGTTTGTTAAAAATCTGGTAATCTGTTAGAAGAATTAAATTACTGCTCTTTGCTATAAATCCATTTTTGATTGCCAGAACAAAAAATTTAATTTTACCGGCGTCAATTAATTCGGCTGTTCCCTTCTTAAAATCCGAAAGCAAATCACGAAGACGATCGCTTTGCAATTCATTCTCAAGGGCAATCATCACTTTGAAGTTTTTGTTCGAATAATCTTTCAATATTGTTGAAAGCAATTCAAAATTGGAATTGATGATTGGTGGATCGCTAAGGTTGAGCTGAATTCTTTCAATATGCTGATCGAGTTCATCTTCAATCAACCAGCGCACTTTTTTCTCAAATATTTTTTCAAGCGAATAATTTTTTTCTTCATGCTCATGCTCTTGCTCTTGCTCATGCTCTTGCTCTTGCTCATGTTCCTGCTCTTGCTCTTCAATTTCATCATACAATTCCCCCTTCAGCTCTTCATCAATTTCTTCTTCTGTTGATTGCACATGCACGGTTGTTCTTTCTGTGAAGAGATTCTGCAATTCATATTCGGAAGTAAATAAAAGAGGATTTTCGAGATAATCAAAAATGTTACCGCTCATCTCTTCGCTGCCGATTGATGAGCCGATTGTAGCAGATAAAAGTTTATCAAGCGAGCGCTGGTTCTCGGGGTCGAAATGCCGGATTGATTCGAGAAAATCGCCGTCAAATTCCAAACGGCATGGCTCTTTTTCGCTGTAAGACCAAAAATCAATTATTGAACCGCGCACGGCAAAATCGCCCGGGCTTTCCACATATTTTTCGCGGTTGTAATTGATGGAGCTCAAGTATTCGATGAGGTCATCATAAGTTAAGCTGCCGCCTATTTCTACTTTGGTAGTGCTTTTATCAATGGAATTTTTTGACGGCAATTTAATTTTGAGCAGCTCATAAGTTGAGACAAGTATAAAGCGTTCGCGCGTGCTGATGCAGGTTAACTTCTCCTGCAAGTTTTCAGCGCTCAGGTCGTCTGCGGCTATTGTAATTTCATCCAGACCAAGTATGCTCAATTCAACTTTTGTTTCGTTAACTGTTTGAACCGTTGGACAGAGAACGACAATTTGCTTTTCTTTTTCGGCAATGGATTTTATAAAAAGAGATTTAGACGAACCGGCAAATGGTGAAACAAAAATTTTTTCACTTTGCACAGAGGCAAGAACTTTTTCTTTTAACTTGTTTAATGGTTGAATAGAATCTATTAGATGTTCTGTTGATGTTTTCATCAGATTCTTTTAAAATATATTACACTCCTCCTCTCAGAAGCGGAGAGGATTTTTCCAGCGCAAAGTTAATATCTTTTGCAACAACTCAAACGGAAACAGAGAATAGAACCTTGTTGCTTTCAGCAGATCGTTCAGCACAAGCTCTTCCTTTGATGAATGAGAAAGTTCTTCCTTGCCCGGTGCAAAGCCAATTGTTGGAATTCCAAAATGTCCTGCAGTTGCAACACCATTTGTAGAAAAACTCCACACTCCGCTCTTTGATTTCCCAACAGCTATTTTGGAAGTTTTCATTGCCGCTTCAACCAATGGATGTGTTTCGTCGTAAACCCATGTTGGAAAATATGCTTCTTGCAAAAAGTTTGTTCCCTTCCAGCTAACACCTTCAACATTAGGAACAGAAATTTTTGCATTGCACTTACATTTTTTTATTATCTCTTTCAATTCTTTAACGACTGTGCTTTTATTCTCGCCCATAGTCATTCTTCTATCAAGATGAATCTGACAGTAATCGGAAACAGAGCAGAGAGAAGGTGCTTTAGAAACAATTTGACTTACGGTAATAGAACCCTTGCCAAGCGGCTGTTTCGGTCTCAATTTTTTATCGAGCTTTTCGATTTCCGCAACTATCGGCATCATTTTGTAAATAGCATTGATTCCTTTTTGATTGTGCGCACCGTGCGCGGATTTACCGGTAACAGTAATTTTTAATTCCATTCTTCCGCGCTGACCGCGGTAAACTTTTAAATCTGTTGGTTCGCCCAACAGAACAAAATCCGGTTTAATCCCTTCGTTCTGAATAATATGATAGAGCGGATAACCGTCTGCATCTTCTTCGAGGACTGAACCGACAATATAAAGAGTGAACGGAAGATCATTTCCATAAAGTGCTTTTAAAACTTTTCCTGCAATTATAAACCCGGCCATTGCCGGTTTTTCATCCACAGCGCCGCGTCCGTAAAGTTTTCCACCTGCCTGCCCGTTAGGCAGGTTTTCAATTACACCGGCAAAAGGCGGATGTATCCAGTTTTCTGATTCGGTTACTTTCACAGTATCAATGTGTGCATCGAACATAATTTTTATCGGTCCATTGCCAACTCGCCCTATAGCATTACCGAATGAATCGTGATACGCTTCATCAAAATCGAACTCTTTCATTTTCGCAACAATGAATTCAACAATTTCCTGCTCTTCGCCGCTGTAGCTTTTAATCTGAATAAGTTTTTGAATCAGTAAAAATAAATTTTCTTTTTCGTTCTCAACTGCATCGAACAGTTTTTCTTTGACAGATTTTTCCATCCTAACACCATTTGTTTATTTTGTTGTTATGTTATTCGCAACGCAATTTACTTTGTAACTTTGTCTCACCGTTGTTCTGTAACTTGGCTGCTACTCTTAAAATTACAAAATTGTATTCACACTTAATACGGCTTTTATCTTATATTTTACTTATAAATTTTGGTGAGCTTACAATGTCAGAGAAGATGAAGCCGGTACCATTTAAAAACTTGCTCGGGTGGATTTTTAACGAGTACAGCCACCAAAAAACCATCTTCGAAATACCCTCGGAAAAATTTCATTATCACACAATTGACTGCAGCGAAAAGATATTCGGAGAGTTACTTGAAAGCCCGATTGGACCCGCAGCCGGACCACATACACAGTTAGCACAAAACATTGTCTGTTCGTATTTGGTTGGCGGAAGATTTTTTGAACTGAAGACTGTTCAGCAACTTGACGATCTGAAAATTGAAAAACCGTGCATTGACGCAGCCGATGAAGGTTACAACGTAGAATGGTCGCAAGAACTTCTTCTCGATCAATCTTACACAGAATATGTTAAAGCCTGGTTCTTGATTCATCTGCTGAAAGATTTACTTGGACTTTCGCATTCCGGAAGAGGTTTCGTCTTCAACATGAGCGTTGGTTATGATTTGGAAGGGATCAAAACCGAACGAATGGATCGGTTCATTGAAGAAATGAAGAACTCTTTGGCAAACGAACTGTTTTCCATCTATAAAACGGAGTTGATTAATTACCTTCGGACAGAAGATTCGGCTGATTTACTTTTGAAAAGTTTTTTTGCTGATGAAAGTAAACTTGAGCAAGTTATTCAAAACATGGAAAAAATATCACCAAACATTTCCAATTCAGTAACGCTTTCTACAATGCACGGCTGCCCATCAGATGAAATTGAAGCGATCGCAAAATATCTGATTGCAGAAAAAGGTCTTCACACTTATGTTAAGTTAAATCCAACTCTTCTCGGATTTGATTTTGTTAACGATACGCTTAATCGTTTAGGGTATGATTATGTCGAGCTTGCAAAAAATTCATTCGATCACGATCTAAAATATGAAGATGCAATTCCAATGCTGCAGCGTTTGATTCAGTTTGCCGATGAACATCAGAAAATTTTCGGAATAAAACTTTCCAACACACTCGGAGTAAAAAACATATCGGGCGTGCTGCCCGGAAACGACATGTACATGTCTGGCAGATCTCTCTTTCCTCTTACAATAAACCTTGCGTACAAATTAGCTTCCGAGTTTGAAGGCAAAATAAATATTTCGTTCTCTGGCGGCGCAAACAATGAAAATGTGCCGAACATACTTTCGGCGGGAATTAAGCCGGTAACATTTGTTACAGACTTGCTGAAGCCCGGAGGTTATCTTCGTTTAGCTCAGATTTCTGAAACGATTGAGAAAGATAATTTCAAGTTAGAGAAAAACAATAAAATTAATTTAGATCGTTTGAAATCTCTGGCAGAAAATTCTCTCACTGATATAAATTATTTCAAAGGAAAGCACGAAATAAAAACGATTAAGATTCCTAAAAGTTTGCCTGCATTCGATTGCTATTTTGCACCATGCCAGGAAGCGTGTCCGATACACCAAGATGTTGCTGCGTACATAAAATTGGTCGAACAGAAAAGGTATGAGGAAGCTTACGAACTAATCGTTTCCAAAAATCCTTTGCCGTATATTACCGGATACATTTGCGATCATCAGTGCCAGTATCATTGCACACGTTGGGATTACGATGAGCCGGTTCTTATCCGCGAGATAAAAAAAGAAGCTGCTCTCAAAGGTTATGAATCATATTTGGAAAAATTCAAAGCAGACTTTCTTAACAATCAGAACGGGATTCGCGTTGCAGTCATAGGTGCCGGGCCATCCGGCTTATCCGCTGCTTACTTTTTAATAAAAGCGGGGTTCAACGTTACCGTTTTCGAAAAGGAAATGACCGCCGGCGGAATTGTTCAAAATATTTTGCCAAGATTCCGGCTGCCTAAAGAAGCAATTGAAAAAGATATTGCCTTCATTGAAAAACACGGCGTGGGATTTGTTTTCGGATTCGATCCAAATTATCCGTTCGAAAAATTGAAGAATGAGGGCTACCGATATATTTACGTTGCTATCGGCGCTTGCTTATCAAATAAATTGCAGCTTGAAGGAATTCATGAAAATGTTTTTGGAGCTATTGAGTTCTTGAAAGATTATCAAAATCTACAGTTAATGAATGTTGGCAAAACCGTTGCTGTAATCGGCGGTGGAAATTCTGCGATGGACAGCGCCCGTGCAGCTATACGTTATCAAGGAGTGCAGAAAGTTTATTTGATCTACCGCAGAACCAAAAAACAAATGCCGGCAGATAAAGAAGAATTTTATGCTGCGACGAATGACGGAGTTGAGTTTAAAGAGCTGCTCTTACCGATAAAATTTCAAGATGGAATTTTAACTTGCCAAAGGATGTCGCTAAGTGCAATTGGAGGCGATGGAAGAGAAGAAGTTGTTCCTGTGGAAAATGAATTTGTGGAACTACAAACAGACTCTGTTGTTGCAGCCATTGGTGAACATGTTGATAAGGATTATCTCGCCCGCAACAAAATACGAATGGCTCACAACAAAGCTGTTGTAAATGAGTTCAACGAAACAGTAGTTGAAAATGTTTACATAGGCGGCGATGCATTACGCGGTCCCTCAACTGTTGTTGAGTCAATTGCCGACGGTAAAAAAGTTGCTGCGGCTATAATCAAGAAAGAAGTTTCTGAATTTCAGGATGAGCCGATCAAAAATTATTTTAATGATGACCAGAAATTTTTTGAGGAAATAAAAAGAAGAAAAGGGGAAATTATTCATCAAAGCAGCTCGGATCTTCCTTTTGAAACTACAAGGTGTCTCGGATGCAATTTCATTTGCAACAAATGCGTTGAGGTTTGTCCGAACCGTGCAAATGTTACGATAGAGTCGCCCGATGAAATGTTCGGCGATAAATATCAAATTTTGCATTTGGACGCTTTATGCAACGAATGCGGAAACTGCGAAACGTTCTGCCCCTACCAGGGAAAACCTTACAAAGAAAAACCGACTCTCTTCAACGATGAAGAGGATTTCAGAAACAGCAGCAATAACGGATTTTTTATAACACAATTAAAGAATCAGACTACAGCATTCATTCGCTGGAAGTATGAACGCGGGTCAATTGTTCTCGATGAAAGCGGTGAAGTAATTAAGTCTTCGTATTTTGAGCAGAAAGAAATTAATACTCTGCTACAATATATAAAAACCATTTGCAAAGATTATCCATTTCTTTTGTTACAATGAGAGACATTGCATGCAGCGTCTCTACGTTTCCGCCAGCCGGCGGACCTGTCCGCCTGCTTTTTGGCTGATGGGTTGAATTGGTTACAGATGAAAGCAAAAATTGCAACCCATCTCTATCAAAAATTTACGGATGTTGACTGCACGGAGCGCATCATACTGCGCTTGATGGATTCGTTCTTTTACTTCAACAAAGAATTTTTTGTATTCGGTTTTATCAAGTTGTCTTGCCATTTTCAAAATGTCTCCGTTCTAAAGATAATTCTTTTGCAGTTTCTTTAACGGCTTCGATAATTTGTTTATATCCTGTACAACGGCACAAGTTGCCGGCAAGCGCGTCTTTAATTTCTTCTTCAGTTGGACTTGCCTGTCCGGCTCGCCTCGTCTCTCCCGACAAGGCGGGATCGGAGCGGGTAGGCAGGTTTGGATTTTGACCCAGCAAAGCCGAGGCAGATAAAATCATTCCCGGCGTGCAGAAGCCGCATTGCACAGCACCATATAAAAGAAAATTTTTCTGTAGCGGAGTTAATGCGTCTCCATTAGAAATTCCTTCGATTGTTACAATCTCTGAACCTTCGGCTTGAGCTGCGAACAATAAACACGAATTAACCGCGCGTCCATTCATCAAAACAGTGCATGCACCGCACTCGCCAATTCCGCATCCTTCTTTCGTTCCGGTCAGGTCAAACCTTTCACGAAGTAACTCTATCAGTCGAATGTTGGGCTCAGTTACAATTTTTACTTCTTTTCCGTTCAATATGAATTTTAGCTCAATCATAATCCGTACAAATCCGTTTAATCTGATTCTATCCGCGCCTGGCGCAGTAAGACAGGTTCTATCCCTTTCAACATTTGATAAAACATCTGCTGCACTACCGGCAGTTTATATTCACTTGACCATCGCAGCCCCGTGATTTGTAAAATTTGTTCTCCTAACTTACTTGCAAGAGTTCTTAAAAATTGATCCTCCATTTTTTTCCCTTTCGCAAATTTTTCGAGGTCGAAGAAACGTGTGCCTATTGGTGTTACCGCGCCGGATGCAATTCTGATTTCATCAATAACATTACTATTAAAACTCATCAACAGTGCCAAAGTAATTCTGCTTATGGCTACCGCTCTTCTTCTGCCAAGTTTATAAAAATCTCCGACAAATTTTTTTGGCGGAATAGGAATATTAATCCGAGTTACAATTTCGTCTTTATTAAGTTTTATTTTGTAAGGCGCACTCAAAAATTCGTTTAGAGTAATTTCCCTTTTAGAACTAAGCGACTCAATTTCTATTGTTGAGTTGTAGACTAACATCACGGGAACTGTATCTGCACAAGGTGCATTGTTTACAAAGTTGCCAGCAATTGTTGCGCGGTTGCGGATCTGCACGCTGCCAATTGTGCCAGCCGATTTCCAAAGTAGAGGCAATTCTTTTTGGATAACCGGGTTCTGAAGTATACCGGAAAAAGTTTCCGCCGCTCCAATTGAAATTCTGTCCCTAACTAGTTGAACCCCTTTTATTTCAGAAACTTTATTTATATCAACAAGAACTTCGGTGTTTTTGAAACGGTTGGATTCTTGATTCATCCCCGGAATAATATCTGTTCCGCCGGCTATGATGCGCGTATTTTTTCCGGATGATGCTAACATGCTCAATGCTTCTTTTAAGTCCTTGGGAAACAATATTTCGAATGACGGCATCATTGCTTGCTTCCTCTTTTCAAATCAGCAGGACGAAGTTTTTTGTTTAACAAAATCTCTTCAAGATTCAGAGGCAAATTGAAAAATCTTTTCCCTATTGCATTGCAAACTGCGTTTGATATTGCTGCAGCAGTTAATTCCAATGTTGGTTCTCCTAAAGATTTAGCTCCCCACGGTCCGTACAAATCTTTTCCTTCAACAAAAATCGGTTTGATCTCATCAATATCTTTACTTGTTGGAATTGTGTACTGATCAAAATTCAATTCGCGGATAAATCCTTTATCGGTTGTAATCTCTTCAAACAAACCGTATCCTGTACCTTGTGTAACTCCGCCGTAAACCTGTCCTTCTGCACCAAGTTTGTTAATAACTTTACCGGCATCGTGAACTGCCGTGAGCTTGTTCAAATAAACTTCTCCGGTTGCAATATTGACGCTTACTTCTGCAACCTGACATCCATATACATAAGTGAAGTACGCATCGCCCTGTCCGTGTTCCTCGTTCCAATGCACATGTGGACTTTTATACCAGCCGATAGTTGCAAGATTTATTCCTCGTTGATATGCGAGTTTGCACAAATCTTTGAACGTGATTGTTGATTGTTGATTGGTTATTGTTGATTGGTGATTAGTTATTCGTGCTTGGTTATTTTGAAAAATAATTTGGTCACCGCTTTTTAAATTCCATTCGCTGCGGATTAATTCTTCCAAACGTTTGCGTAAAATTTCTGCAGCATTTTTAACTGCGCCGCCGCCCATCAAAGTTGAACGGGATGCAACTGTTGGTCCGCTGTCGGGAATTCGTGATGTATCGGCTTCTAAGTAAATTATCTGTTCAGGTGTTATTCCCAAAACCTCTGCAACAATAATTGAATATGTTGTTCTCATTCCCTGTCCGTTTTCCGCCAATCCACAATCTAAATAAACGCTTCCGTTATTTTGAATTGAGATATACGCCGCCGCAGCATCAATTCCTTCAGCACCAAGCGAGCATCCGCGAAAACTTACAGCCAGACCAATTCCTTTTTTTATCAGGTCATCCGGCTTGATGAATTGCGAATCGTTCAAGATTAGTGACGAGGGATTGAGCTTGACCGTTGGGTCTTTACTTTTTTTGTATTTCCACCACTTATTTTTGAAATCCGTATTCTCTATTGCAGTATCAAGAACCATCAGTAAATTCACATCGTGGTCTTTTAGTGCTTGTCCTGTTGCAGTTATTGAACCGGTTTTAAATCCGTTTATTCTTCTGATTTCATCCGGCGTCATTTTTAACCGGGCAGCAATTTCATCCATCAAAGATTCTTGAGCAAAGATCGGCTGAGGCGAGCCGAATCCGCGCATTGCGCCTGTGTACGGATTATTTGTATAAACCGCGCGAACATCCGTGTGAACGTTTTCTATTTCGTAAGGTCCTGTTGCTTGAACAACCGAACGCCATGTTACAAAGGGACTCATCGAGGTATATGCACCGCCATCTGCAAGAATATCAATCTTCATCGCTTTAATCCTGCCGCTCTTTGTATAACCAACTTTGTAGTTTAATATATAGGGATGGCGTTTGTAAGATTCCAAAATTGATTCTTCACGCGTGTAACGAATCTTTACCGGGTGATTTGTTTTAAGCGCAGCAACTGCTGCACGTGCAGAGAGAATACACATCGTATCATCCTTTCCGCCAAAAGACCCGCCGATATGAGCTTGCAGAACACGCACTTTATTTAACGGAAGATTTAATACTGCCGCTACAATTCTCCGTGCTGTAAAAGGATTTTGAATACTGCCGATTATTTTAACGCCGTGAGAATTATCTGGTGGAAATGCAATAACGGCTTCCGGCTCGATGTATGCGTGTTCAACAAGTTGGGTTGTATATGTTTGTTCAAGTATCTCATCGCTCTCTGCAAAACCTTTCTCAACATTGCCTTTGCGAAGCGGATGATGAATAATTAAGTTCGTTCCGGCTTCGGGATGAATTAAAATTGCATCCGGTTCTAAAGATTTTTTGGGATCAGTTAATGTTGGAAGCGGTGTGTAATCAACTTTTATTTTAGAAAGAAGCAGGCGAAGTGCGGCTTCCGACTTGCCGGTTAACATTGCAATAACATCGCCCGGCGTTACTACTTTCTCGCTACAAAAAATCGGTTGATCATTTTTAATTACACCGGCTTTTTTAGCGCCGGGAATATCTTCAGAAGTGATTATTGAAAATAGAGCTTCGTCATTTTCTATTTCAGAAAAATCTATTGAATTTATTTTTGCATGAGTTTCCGGAATTCTCAACATCACCGCATGAAGCATTCCATCAAACTTGTAATCATCAGCAAATTTCGCTCGTCCGGTTACTTTATCAATTCCGTCTTCCCTGATTATTCCTTTACCTATAACCGAAAATTCATTATTCATTTCTTTCTCTACTTCTCTGCGACCTTTGCGTCTCTGCGAGGAATAATTATCGCGAAGGTGCAGAGATCGCGAAGAATTATTTTGTTGTACTGATT
>JBFLWC010000158.1:0-6165 GCA_040758415.1 Bacteroidota bacterium
AAGATAATTATAAAAGATAAAAACCGCGATGTTGCTCTACTCGGAAAAAAATATTTACAGCAGCAAACAACTTCGATGAAAGTCTTTAAATACCCGTGGGGAAACTCGGACGAACTTGAGTGGGGAAGTTTTGTTTATGTGTTCGGTTTTCCGATGAATTATAAAATGATATCGAAAGGAATTGTGAGCAGTCCTGCAAAAGAGAAGCATACATTTTTAATTGATGCCGTTTTTAACCGCGGTTACAGCGGCGGAATTGTTCTTGCAATTCGCGACGGTGTTCCTAATTTTGAGTTGGTTGGATTGGTTCGTTCTGTTCCGGCTGATTACGAATTTACTATCCGTCCCTTAACAAAAGAACGCGACCTCGATTTCAATCCTATACTTCCATACAAAGGAGAAGTTTATGTTGATAAAGAGCAAGTACTGCGAACGGGAATTACAAAAGTGATTGGTATCGAAACAGTAAAAGATTTTATTCTTGAAAACAAAGAAGTGCTGATAAGCAAAGGATATTTTTTTAAGGAAATTTTTAATCCACAGACAAACCTGCGGTTGATACAAACACGTTAAAATTTAGCTGTTGGCTTTTAGAATTGAGTGAGGAAACAGATAATGAAAAAATTCATAAACATAGAAATGCCCAAGAAGAAAAAGATTGCGCTGGTTGCACACGATAACAAGAAACAAGATTTAATCGAATGGGCAAAATATAATAGCGGCAATCTTAGCAATCATATAATTTTTGCAACCGGTACAACGGGTAAGCTGCTTGAGGAGGATTTAGGGTTGAAAATCAACAAACTTCAAAGCGGCCCGCTGGGGGGTGATCAACAAATAGGCGCAAAAATTTCCGAAAATGAAATTGATATTTTAATTTTCTTTTGGGATCCGTTGGAACCCCAGCCGCACGATCCGGATGTTAAGGCGCTGCTGCGTATTGCTGTGGTCTGGAATATACCGATTGCGTGTAATAGAGCATCTGCCGATTTTATCTTTTCTTCGCATTTGATGAAAGAAGGATATTCACGCATTATCCCTGATTATAACGACTATCTTAAACGTAATATTTAAGGAGAAAAAATTATGCAACAGCCGAATAAAGATGAATATGCGGCATACTATCAAACTTATGTTGAAAAAGTACCGGAAGGAAATATTATCAAGATTTTGAAAAAGCAGACTAACGAAGTGAAAAAACTTTTCAAGAATGTTTCTAAAAAGAAATCACTGTTCCGTTACTCGCCGGAAAAATGGAGTGTAAGGGAAGTTTTGGGACACATAATAGATACTGAAAGAATTTTTGCATACCGCGCTTTACGTTTTGCGCGCAGCGAACAGAAGGATCTTCCCGCATTTGACGAGAACGAATATATACGGCAATCAAACTATCACGTAATTAAATTGGCAAATTTAGTTGATGAGTTTTGCGCTTTAAGAAAATCAAATTTACTTATGTTGAAAAATTTTTCTGATGAAATGTGGTTGAGAAAAGGAACGGCAAATAATAATTCGTTCACGGTTCGTGCTATGGCTTATATTATGGCAGGACATGTAAACCATCATCTGAATGTTTTAAGAGAAAAATATTTGTAGTGAGACGCACCGCGTGCGTCTCACAAACAAATGCAAAAAACTATGAAGACGTTTTCAAATCATTTTGTTATGAGACTGATTCGATCCATTTTGTTCTGAGACGGATTCGATCCGTCTCTACTCTCATTTCGTTAAAAGATAATCCGCAATCTTTCCAAGATCTTTAACATCAATATTTCTGTAGGAAGGCATTATAATATTTTTATATTTTGTGCGGTAATTATCAAAGCGAACACCCCCGCTGTACGATTGCGGATTACGCATGTAATTAATTAACGCTTCGCGCGTCCAGTATTGTTTTAGATTTACCAACTCGGGTCCATTTTTAGAACCCTGCAGGTTATCCCCATGGCAAGAGATACAGTTAATCTGTTTCATCAATGTTAATCCGTCAATACCGCCGGCAGTTTGTGTAGATTGCTGTGAAGATTGTTCCATCGTTAATGGTAGTTGTGATTCTTCTTTACGTGTGTAACGCCCAAGTAAAAAAAGAACAAGAAACAATCCAAGAAATGCGGCAATCCATTTTTGAGCATTTGTCATTTTCAGTAAACCCTTATATAAAATATGCTGCGTAAAATTAATGTGGTGATAGTTGAATAACAAATTTTGACTGGGCGAATCAATCTAAGACAGAATGCATAAATAATCTAACCATAAGGTAGAAGAATAAGCCAACTTTTTTACGGAACAATTTTATTGACAAAGATAGTTCTTCTTTCTAACTTACTTATGAGGGCATCGGCTTAGGATTAAAATGCGTTTACAATCTATTCAAATAGGATTGTTTGAAGCATTTCGGCAAGAACTCAGATTACCAAATTACCGCTACAAAACAATCATACCTTACAAGTTGTTTAGGAAACTTTTTTGCTTCTTGTTATCCGGCTCCCAATTTAACTTATTGAATTTGTTATCTCTTGACATATTTAAAAACTTTTGTGCGTAAGGTGAATTAATAATTATTCATAACAATATTTCAAGGAGGATCTACTATGGATACTTTAACAATTCTGTTGCGATTATGCCATATAATATTTGGAACATTATGGGCGGGAACAGTTTTCTTCACTACCCTTTTCCTATTACCACGATTGAGGCGTCTTGGGCCGAGCATACAGAACTCGGTGTTGAACTCATTGATGCCCATAATAACTCCTGTGATGATGCTGAGTTGTCTTCTTGTCATAGGCACGGGAATAGCTTTGACACTACTGGTGTGGGGGTCTCTCGGTATGCTTTTCACGACTGCTTCCGGCTGGGTTCTTTTCGTTGGATTTATTGCCACCCTTGCAGCGGCCGTTGTAGGCTTTGGTGTGCTGGCACCAGCAGGAATGCAGTTGTCAAAACTCAACAAGGCACTTGAAGGACGAGAGCCCCATCCAGATGAGGCAAGTGACTTGATGCGGCTAAACGCCCGAATCGAGGTATTCGATAGACTGAACTTCATTTTCATGCTGATCGCCGTTGGTACAATGGGTTTTCTACGTTACGTTTAGTGCCTTCTTTGAAGACGCCCTTGCAGTTGTGAGGCAACATTTAGCTTGGCAACAAAAAACATAGGGAGATGTAAAGTATGGACAAGAAAACAATTGTTGTGTGCGGTGCCACCGGGAAGCAAGGGGGTGCCGTAATAGAGAGTTTGCTAAAGAAACAGCACTGGAATGTAGTAGCGCTTTCAAGAAATCTCGAAGGTGATAAAGCCACTGCCCTAAGAAAAAGGGGAGTTAAGGTGATGAAGGCCGACCTGCAAGACAGAGCATCATTAGTGAGTGCCTTTAGGGGTGCCAAGGGAGTTTTTGGGGTTACACAACCTTGGTCATCTGACTACAAGAAATGTTATACTGATGCTGAAATCGTGCAGGGACATAATATAGTAGACGCATGCAACAAAGCAAGCGTTGAACACCTGATCATCAGCTCGGTAGTTCATCTTGATATGAAGCATACCGGGGTAACGCATGTGGACAGCAAGATAGCAATAGAGAACTATCTGAAGCAGAGCAAAGTGCCTCATACATTGCTGAGATTGGCTTCGTTTATGGATAACATTGGTGCTGATTTTTTCCCTGTTAAGAGGAGATATGTTCGAGGGCTTACTGATAAAAATGTCAAGGTCATCTATATCGCATGTAAGGACATCGGTGAATTCGCTGCCATCGCTTTCGAACAACCAGATAAATACTTGAACAAAGATTTGGATTTGATCGCCGATTTTATTTCAGGAGAAGAACTTGCTGAGACATTAGGTAAGATAAGGAAGGGCGAATATTTCAAATATAAATCCCCACCAAAGTTCCTTTTGAAGATCTTTGCGAAGGAATTTTACGAGATGAGGTTGTTGTTTGAAAATTGGGGACGCCCCCCATACCCGGAAGAGTTTAGCAATGCAATTAAGAAATGCAAAGAAATCCATCCGGGGATAATGACAGTTGAAGAGTATCTTCTGTCTAAGGGATATGATGTGAAACAGCTTTGACAAAGCTCGCAGAGATATGAGTGCAAATCAAAACAGGCAACTAAAACGAACAGAGGAAAAATGAAATGAAAGTCTGTGTATTTGGTGGAGCCGGCTTCATCGGAAGCCGTGTTGTTAAGTGCCTGTTGAGCTATAGTCATCAGGTAACAACACTTGTTCGAAACCAAGAGAAAGGAGCTAAACTTGCAGGTCTTGGCGTAACAGTCAAAGTAGGTAATTTGAAAAATCGAGAAGATGTTCGTTCAGCGATGGTTGGATCGGATGTCGTCATTAATCTTACAGTTCCTAACTACTTGGGTCGTATAACACTAGGGCGGGTACATAAGATGGCAGAAGAGTTTATGAGAAATGTTAGGAATGTTGTTGAGGAAGCTCAGAGAGTTGGAAATATTCCAGTCATTCTTTCCGAAGGGACACCAATATGGGGCGACAGCTGCGACAGTTGGCATGATGAGACATCTAAGTTCAATCCAATAGATATGGGAAGGATCGGCGAGTTGTCAACACCTTATATAATGCATATGATTGAAAAAGGTACTCCGATCATAAGAATCATATCTGGACTAACTTATGGCGCTGGCAGTTGGTTCGAGCATGTTGTTTACAAATTGATGAAAAAGGGATTGTTCCGTACGTATGGCAATGGAAAGAATATATACTCGCTCGTATACGTGGATGATGTAGCTGAAGCTTATCGGTTAGCAGTGGAGAAAAAGCCGCTTGGCGAATCGTTCGCCATAGTTGATGATTACCCGGTGAAGTTCAAGGACTTTTGTAATTATGTAGCACATATGATGGGCAAACCGCCGGTAAAACAAATGCCCATCTGGCTTGGTAGAATTTTTTCAGGACAGGTCGTAGTGGAAGAGCTTACGATGAACTGCCGTGTAAGAAACACTAAAGCCAAGACACAATTAGGTTGGAACCCGAAGTATCCGACATATAAAGAAGGTATCCCTGCTGCTCTTGCAGAAATACAAATGACGTAACACAAAGTTTTTTATTTCGGAGCACCAGCGGAAATGTTATGCCTATACAACTCCCACGAGATGTAAATGTTCTGCACTAAAACATAAAAGACAGGACCAAGCACAGTAAGCGGACTCATAAATGTCAGCGCAATCCAAATGGTAAACGCATTGTTCTTTTGTCCAAGCGATTGACTTGCCTCTGCGGAAAATTCTTTGCCGCCAATAAACCAACCAAGAGTGAAAAACAGAACACATAACAACGCAGATACTAGTGCTATCAAAAATATAACTTCTACGTTTGTTGTGAGTTTGGATTGTATATAGTTAGATGCGTCGGATGTTGCGATGTAGATATTCACAACTAAAATGTAGAAAGACAAATCCTTCCAACCGATAAACTTCTTCCAAACCATTGGAAGAAAATATTTTATTATTTGTGCAGCACTTAGCGGAACGGATAGCGTAACAATAACCGGCAATAAAATTTTGCCGATCGAAATATCTGCACGGCTGTTCATTAATAGCGGAAGAAGGAACGGAATTAACAGGGCGATTGTTATATTGTTTAATAAAAGCGAGAATGTAACAAACTCAACCTTTCCATTCTTAAGACTGATTATCACCGGAGCTGCAATTGCAGTTGGTGCTATGGCGGTGATAAATGCTGTCTGTGCAAGTGCAATATTGATTGGCTTTAATAAAAAAAAGATTACAACAGCTGCAAGAATAATTGCTGCAAGAATTACGAAATGAATTTTTCTGATTATCTCTTTTTCTATTTTTATATCAAGAAACGAAAAAAAGAGAAGCAGCATCAGGAAGTAGCGGATGAGAAATGTATATTCATGCCCATAAGGGAAGAATACGCCGAGTGTAATTGAAACAAGAAGAAGAATTGTTTTCATCAATCGAAAATTTTATTTGTAGAAAATTAATAAGGTTGGGTGCGGCTTTCAAACAAGATATGTTATTTATATTTTTGTCCACAAATTAAAAATAAAGCCCCCTCCATCTCACCCAAAGGGGGAGAGAAAAATGCTTGGTCGGACTATTGACTCCGACCTCTGCTGAATGATACCCCCGACCCAAGGGTCGGGGTATTTAACGTCCTCCCCTTTG